>CAZPPN010000222.1:0-3831 GCA_964588425.1 uncultured Ruminococcus sp.
CTGGCGGATTCTTTCTCGGGTGATATTGAATTCCTTGCCGACTTCTTCAAGTGTTCTTGTTCTGCCGTCCTCGAGTCCGAAACGGAGTTTGATTACCATTTCTTCTCTGGGAGTGAGTGTATGAAGAACTTTGTTGAGCTGTTCTCTGAGGAGCTGATACGAAACTGCTTCGGCGGGTGTGGGAGAAGAATCATCAGGAATGAAGTCTCCGAGATGGCTGTCGTCCTCTTCACCTATCGGTGTTTCAAGGGATACGGGGTCCTGAGCGGCTTTCATTATCTCCCTGACCTTATCCGCGCTCATTCCGAGCTTTTCAGCGATCTCGTCGATTGTGGGTTCTCTGCCGTATTCCTGGAGAAGCTGACGCGATGTACGGGATACGCGGTGGATTGTTTCAACCATGTGAACGGGGATTCTGATAGTTCTCGCCTGATCAGCGATCGCTCTCGTGATAGCCTGGCGGATCCACCATGTTGCGTATGTGGAGAATTTATATCCCTTTGTATAATCGAACTTTTCAACCGCTTTGATCAGACCGAGGTTACCTTCCTGAATAAGATCGAGGAAGTACATACCCTTGCCGACGTATTTCTTCGCGATACTTACCACAAGTCTGAGGTTAGCTTCGACAAGCTCGTTTTTCGCATTTTCGTCGCCGACTGCAATTCTCTCTGCGAGATATGTTTCACGGTCGGGATCAAGAAGCGGAATCTTACCGATCTCCTTGAGATACATTCTTACGGGATCATCTACCGCAACGCCTTCTTCAGCAAGGAATTTGTCGATATCCGTGTCGTCGATCTCGGACGATGTATCTTCTACAACATCATCATACTCATCGTCATTTTCGATGTAGTTTGTGATTTCGATACCGCTGCTTTCAAGAACATCATAGATCTTTTCAAGCTGATCCACGTCATATCCGGAGTATTCGACAGCCTCCATGATATCGCTGTTTGATAGTGATCCCTGAGACTTACCCTTTTCGATAAGCCCCTGAACATCAACTTTCTTTTCGTTGTCCATAAAAACCTCTGTGTTGGATTTATTTATAATTTATTTTTTTACTTTTTCATTCCGCCGCGTTTTTTCGCGAGAATATCCTCGAGGGACATCTCACCGGAGCTGTTTATTTTTTCGGATTCATCACGCATCGCGCGGACATAGGTATCAAATGAATTCTCGTCATTGACCGACAGCTCGTTTCTCTCGGCGATCATCTGGGACACACGGGAGATCTCGTCCTGCGTGAAGCATTCGTTGAGCATACCGAGCGTGAATCCTCCGTCGGTATTTCTTTCTTTGATATAGGCGAACAGTCTTTTGCCGAGGGATGTAACAAAATCGTCTTCCGTGAGCTGCTTCGAATCAACGCTGCGGTCAGCGTACTGCGTATGAATGAAAATCATACCGAGCACATCTTCCTCGATACGCGCTCCTTTTGGCTGCTTTGCGAAATCGGGATTTACTCTGTCCGATATTCCCGAGGTAATTCTGATCAGCTCGCCCTGACGTTTTTTGTCGTTTTCGCGCGAGATTCTGCGTCGTTTTGCTTCAACATCCGATTTTATACTTTTCGGATCGACAGAAAAATCGCGCGCTGTTTTGTCAATATATATATCCCTCTCAACGCTCGAATATATTCCTGCGATGAAGGAACAGATTTCGCCTATTGCTTTGATTTTTTCCGCCGGATTCGCCATATCGTATTTCGCGCCGATTTCATCGAGTTTGAATTCAAACTTTCCTCTGCTCTGTTCGATGAGTGAGCGGAATTTCTCGGCACCGAATTTTTTTATGTATTCGTCCGGGTCTTTTGCGCCGTTCATTTTCAGAACCTTGGCGTCAATCCCGGCTTCTTCCAAAAGCCCGATAGCACGGTTGGCGGCTTTCTGACCTGCCTCGTCGCTGTCGTATGAAATGATGACTTTTTCGGTATATTTTTTTATCAGTCTCGCCTGCTCGGATGTGATCGCCGTTCCGAGTGTTGCTACGGCTGACGTAAATCCGGCGTTATGCAGAGATATGACATCCATATATCCATCGCACAGGATGAAATATCCGTCGGTGGAATTTTTTGCGTAATTAAGCGCGAACAGATTGCGGCTCTTCTTGAACGCGGGAGTATCGGATGTGTTCAGATACTTCGGTTTTGCGTCACCGAGTATTCGACCGCCGAATGCGATGACATTTCCCGACACATCAATGATGGGAAACATGACGCGGCCACGGAAATAGTCGTAATATCCGCGCTCTCCTTTACCTGCAAAGTAAGCCGCCTGTATCTCGTCCGGTCTGAACCCGAGCGACTGGAGATGCTTCAGCATTGATCCGCCTCTCTCAGGTGAATAACCGAGGCCGAAATGCTTGATCTGAGGCACTGTCAGCCCGCGCTCGACAAGATACTGCCGTCCCGGAGCGCCGATGGTGTCGTCAAACAGGCATTTTCTGTAAAATTTTGCAGCCTCGAGATTCATTGCGAGTGTGCGCGATCTCGAGAGTCCGTCCCGTCTTTCCGATCCGTCTGTGAAATCCGGCAGAGTAATTCCGGCTCTTTTCGCAAGTGTTTCGACTGCCGAGACGTAATCGAGATTCTCCGTCCGCATGACGAAGCTGATAACATCACCGCCCGCGCCGCATCCGAAGCAGTAGAAGCTCTGCGTTTCGGGATAGACTACGAACGACGGTGTTTTTTCGCTGTGGAACGGGCACAGACCTTTGAGATTCGTTCCCGTCCTCTTGAGCGTTACATAGGATGAAATCACGCCTTCGATATCACAGCGGTATCGTATATCTTCTATAATATTAGCCGGTATCAACGTGACTCCTCCTTTACTTTTATTCTTTATTATTTCAATCAGTCATCCGCGCCCGGTGTTTCCCAGACATGAGGGATGAACAGCTCCTTATAGAGATCAATGGCGTAGCGGTCGGTCATTCCCGAGACATAGTCGCACACGCATCTCTCAACAGGCTCGAATTCGGTATTTTTATAGTAGAACTCAGGCATCCTGTTCGGGTACTTCACAAAATAATCGAACAGACTTCTGAGAAGCTGCATTGCCTTGACCTCTTCTTTTTTTGCTTTCGGGTTATAGTACACATTCTCAAAAAGGAAATCGCGCAGTCTTTTGGTGGCGTCACCGATCTCCTCGGTCATTTTGATCTCGTCCGAATCGCGGCTTCCTTCGATCACTGCGGATACCATGCGGTTGACTCTTTCACTGTGTCCGTCGCCGAGTATTTTTCTGATGTCTGACGGGATATCGTCGGGTCTGATGATGCCGGCACGGAACGAGTCGTCGATATCGTGATTGATATACGCGATCCTGTCGGCAAACTTGATGATAACTCCCTCAAGTGTGGATGCAAGATGTTCTCCGGTATGATTCACGATAGCGTCGCGTACTTCCCATGTGAGATTGAGTCCGGCACCGTTATTCTCGAGTTTTTCGACTACTCTCAGGCTCTGCTTGTAATGCGTGAAATCTGACGAATAGCACATCTGCATGACGCTCTCTCCTGCGTGTCCGAACGGTGTGTGTCCGAGATCGTGTCCGAGAGCAGCAGCTTCGCACAGATCCTCGTTGAGCATAAGTGCGCGTGCTATGATTCTTGCGATCTGCGTGACTTCAAGAGTATGCGTTAGGCGTGTGCGGTAATGCTCGTCTGCCGGAAACAGGAATACCTGCGTTTTATGCATGAGACGTCTGAAGGATTTTGAATGAAGGATTCTGTCACGGTCTCTCTGAAACTCGGTACGGTTCACACACTGAGGGATAGCTTTCTCTCTGCCTCTTGTATTTTCGCAGAGAAAAGCGCGCGGAGAAA
>CAZPPN010000223.1:0-3820 GCA_964588425.1 uncultured Ruminococcus sp.
AACACCCAGGACGTCGAGGGAGTTCCTCTTTTTTTGCTACTTTTTGCATTTACTTGTTAATGCGTTCCTCGATAAAGGAGCAAAAAAGTAGAGCTAACAATTTGATCTATCTTGATTTGATAGACAAATCTGAAAAGGAACTTTCGGAGTCCTGGTGACTCCGACTCAGGGCGTTGCCCTAAGAACCCACTCAGGGCTCTGCCCTAAGAACCCGCAAACTTTGAAAAGTTTGATCAAACTTTTATGGCACGCTTCGCGTGATAGTTGGCACAGATTCGCGTGATAGTGGCAACGTGCGGTTTAAGATTAAAGTTACTCCTCATCCGAGATCATATACCCGACACCGCGGATCGTTTTGATTATATCGTCCGATATCTTATGCCGTATGTACCTCACGTACACGTCGATTATATTCGTCTCGCCGTAATACTCGTACCCCCACGCGTCGTACAAAAGCCTCTCCCTGCTCATCGCAACATTCTTGTGCTCCATCAGCGTCTTCAGCAGCACAAACTCCCTGTTCGTCAGCTCAACCGGCTCGTCTTTCCAGCTCACTTCATGCGACAGCACGTTCAGCTTCAGCTCCCCGCACGTGAGAGTCGATCCTGTTAATTTTTTGTTGTTTTCCTCCGTCGGCGACTTCTGCCTCAGTATCACTCTGATTCTCGCCAGAAGCTCCTCGATAGCGAAAGGTTTCGTTATGTAGTCGTTCGCGCCCATATCGAGTCCGGTGACTTTGTCCGTTACCGAATCCCGCGCGGTCAGCAGTATCACAGGCGTGTCTTTTGTCCTCCTGAGCCGGCGCAGTACCTCGATCCCCGACAGCTCCGGAAGCATTATATCAAGTATGATCAGATCGTAATCGCCGCTCTCGCCCATCTCAAGACCATCGCGCCCGTTGAACGCTTTATCGGTCTCGTAGCCCTCGTGGCTCAGCTCAAGCTCGACAAATCTTGCGATTTTTTCTTCGTCTTCTATTATCAGTATCCTGCTCAATTGTATTCACCGTCCGTTGTTTTTATGCTGGGATAATTTTGGGGTATGCTGTGTGAAATTTCGGGAGTTCGTGGCGTTAGTTTTTCCTGTTTTAGTATGCATTTGTTTAACCGATAAGTTCCCACTTGTGTAATTTTCACTTCGATCAGAGGAACTGTTCATCCTCGACAAACTTTTGAAAAAGTTTGATCAAAACTTTACTGATGCAAAGTTTGGTTTAGATTTAACGTCGTTTCTCAATCGAATACGAGCACTCGAGTACGAATCCGACGAGGAACGCAATAATCATAGGTGTCAGCTCCAGAATCGCGGCGATCACCATAATAAGCACAGGCACGCTCAGAATCTCCTCACCCTTGCGTCTCACGATCAGCGAGTTATTGACGCTCTTCTGAAACAACTCCTTGACGCCGTCCGTGAAACTCGTCCACTGCTCCCGTCTCTTCTCGCGGTTTTCCTCACGGCTTTCTTTCTTCGACGCCGATGCCGTAACCTGCTCATACGCTGACTTATTATCAACCGTCGTCATGCTCGCTGTCAGCGGCTGAATCTTCCCCTCAGTCTCAAGAAGCTGGAGCGCATCAAGCATATCCCACGAACTTCTCTCAAGAGCATCGCGTGCATCCTCTTCCGAGATCCCGGCCTTTTCGTAAAGTTTTTTAACCATATCATTTTTATCCATACATGCAACCTCTGTTATTTTAGCTCTGCTAATATTATAGCAGTAATCGGATGAAAGTGAAAGGGGAGAACGATTAAAGTTTCATTAAAACGGCAATGTATTTCCGGTTTATAGCAATATTGCGATGTGCAAACCGCTCGGCGGTCGATTCCAAATCCCAAGCACATCCGAAAATCTCCCTTAACTCTTCACTCTTGATTTCCCCCTCACATAGTATAATAGCCTAATTAAAAAAGCTCTGCTTTCAGCCGTACTTTACGTGATGCTGTCTCAATAAACTAAAGCTGAGTGATCGTGCAAAAATCCCCGTTGACCGCGATATGATGCAATCGGCTCAAGTTTCGGCTGATAACCCGGCGGTTAGCCAAAATCGAACAAAAACGTATCACTATCAACCGAAAGTGCGATTTCAGCCAAAGCAAGCCGGGTGATTCACAAGAGGTGGCGGCTTGTTATACGAAGTATAACGGCATAGTAAGATCACTGTAAGCAAACAAAAAAAAGAAAACCCAATCCAAAAGAAAAAAGGCGGAACGAATCCCGCCCTTCGATTCAATCGATTCAATCACTTCCCTACGCAGAAGCGCTTGAAAATCTCGTCTATAATGACTTCGTCAATGCCGCGTCCGTCAGTCTCGCTCAAAGCCGCAAGTGCTTCCTCAGCCGAGGTGCATATGCAGTCGATCGGATCGCCAAACTCAAGCCCGTCAAGCGCGGCATTGAGCGACCTCAGCGCGTGCTCCAGCATCTCACGCTGGCGTGCATCCCAGATCACCGCATCGCTCGATAGATTTACCCCGTCACTGCCGTATGCTTCCGATACCGCTGACGCAAGCGCGCCGATGTTCCCGTCCTCCGCCGACATCACAATAAGCCTGTCTGCCGCAGACGCAATCTCAGCTTCCTCTTCCGCCGTCACCGCGCATCCTTTGTCAGATTTGTTCAGCACCGCGATCTTCACTCCAGCCGATTCCGCCTCGGAAAGAAGCGCGATGATCCGCCTGTCCTCGTCAGTGAGCCGCTCGCTTCCGTCAAATACCGCTATGATAAGCTCAGCTCCGCGGATCTCGTCTTCCGCACGGTCGATACCCATCTTCTCAACGGTGTCGTCCGAGCTTCGGATGCCGGCGGTGTCGGACAGGCGCAGGGTAATTCCGCCGAACGATACGGTCTCGCGGAGAATATCGCGCGTCGTGCCTGCAATGGATGTGACAATCGCCGACTCATCGCCCACGATCAGGTTGAATATCGACGATTTTCCCACGTTCGGACGTCCGCAGATCGCGCATTTCACGCCGCCGGAGATAGCGCGCCCGGTTTTGTATGTGTCGAGCAGTTTTTTCACGCCGTCGCGGGTGTGTCTGATGGTATCACCGATCTGTCTCTCTCCCTCGTCACCGACATCCTCTTCGGGGTAGTCGATCGCGGCGTAGAGAGCTGTCATGGTGTCGAGCATACCGTCGTACAGTTCGGTGATTCTGCGGCTGACGTTGCCTCTGACAGCGCCGCCGGAGAGGAGCATACGTTCTTTTGTATCGGCGTCGATGAGCTGACCGACGGCTTCGGCTTCGGTGAGGGAGAGTTTTCCGTTGACGAAAGCGCGTCTTGTGAACTCACCGGGACCTGCGGAAGAGGCTCCGTGAGCGAGTGTGGAAAGATAAACCGCTTCCGTGACTGCGAGACCGCCGTGGCAGGAAATCTCCGCCATATCCTCTCCTGTGAACGATGAGGGGCATTTGAAGACTGTACAGATACCCTCGTCGCAGACGTTCCCCTCGGAATCGAGGATTGAGCCGAAGACTGCCGTTCTTGCGGGGGCATTTTCGAGAGATTTTCCGGATCTCGGGATGAACATTTGTGCGGCGATTTTTATGGCATCGCTGCCGGAGATGCGGATGACTGCGATTCCGCCTTTGCCTCGCGGAGTCGACACTGCTGATATTGTGGTGTGGAGTGGGTTCATGCTTTGTTCTCTCTCTTTTTTGTATTTTCTCTCTTTTTTTGGATTGCTTACAGCGGGGGATTTTAACTAAGCCGTTAGTTGGGGTGCTCCTGCGCGGAGGGCGCACAAGAGGAGGAGGCCGCCTCCTCTTGTGAATCACCCGGCTTGCTTTGGCTTTAGTTTTTAGTTCAGCCTGCTGA
>CAZPPN010000224.1:0-3808 GCA_964588425.1 uncultured Ruminococcus sp.
TTTTACCATGAATGTTTGCAGAAATCAACTTTTAGTTTGTTAGTGTGTCAATAACTTCTGCACTCTGCACTTTTTTGCACTTATCTGTGTCAAACAAACACTTGAAATCGGCGAATAAATATGGTATCATATTGGCAATAATACCGTCAGAAAATATGAACTTCGGAGGACGGTATGAGAGCACATTATTTTTTCATGAAATTCATACGCAGCTTCATGATCGGATTCGGCTGTGCGTCGATTGCGATTATCATGACAGCGTCGGCTGCTGCTGCGGCGTATTGTATGTATTTCGTCTGATTGTGCTGTTTAGTTGAAAGGTGTAGTCACAATTATGAGACTTGACAAATATCTTGCCGACAGCGGATTGTTCACCCGAAGCGAGGCAGGAAAAGCTGTAAGACAGGGGCGTGTTTCGGTGGACGGCAGTATTGTCCGCGATCCGTCAATGAAGATCGACGAAAATTCAGCCAAGGTTGCGGCGGACGGTGTGCCGATCGGATATATCGAATTCAGATACATCATGCTCAACAAGCCCGCAGGTACCGTCAGCACAACCGAGGACGATCCGAAATCGGTTATGAAACTCCTGTCGTCCGAGTTCTCGCGTATGGATATGTTCCCGTGCGGACGGCTCGATATTGACACGGTCGGACTGCTCATCATCACAAACGACGGTCAGACTGCACACAAGCTGCTCTCGCCGAAGCATCACTGCGAAAAGACATACCGCTTCGAGTGCCTGCCGATTGACGGTGCGGCTGTCGAAAAGCTGGAGAGTGGCATTGAGCTGTCGGATTTCACCTCGAAACCGTGCTCTGTGACGCTCTGTGATGCGGCACACGGCGAGATTACCGTCACGGAGGGAAAATACCACCAGATCAAAAGAATGTTCCGCGCGGTCGGCAGTGAGATCACGTACCTTGAACGCGTGACTTTCGGCGGAATCGAACTTGACACGTCGCTTGAACGGGGAGAATGGCGCGAGCTGACCGATGAGGAAATCGGCATACTCCTTAGTGCGGCAAAATAAAACAGATTACAGGACGGAAATTAAATGGATATAAACACAAAACTTCACGAAGAGCTGAACATACCGCTTGATAAACTAAACGCTACCATCGAGCTTCTCGACGCCGGCAATACAGTTCCGTTTGTGGCACGATACAGAAAAGAAGTTACGGGCGGATTGGACGACACCGTTCTGAGAAACCTGCTTGACAGACTTACATATCTCAGAAATCTCGAAAAGCGTAAGGATGAGGTGAAATCCCTCATTGACGCGCAGGGCAAGCTGACGGACGAGATCATCGCGGCGGTTGCATCTGCCGAGACAGTTACGGAAGTCGATGATATTTACAGACCGTTCAGACCCAAGAGAAAAACAAGAGCGTCCGTGGCTCGTGAGAGGGGACTTGAACCTCTTGCGGAGCTTATCATGCGTCAGGAGAAGTCATACAGCCCCACGCTCGAAGAGACTGCCGCGTCCTATATTAATGAAGAAAACGGCGTTCCGACGGCTGACGACGCGCTGGCTGGTGCAATGGATATCATCGCGGAGAACGTCTCCGACAACGCCGATTACAGACGCGAGATCAGAGCGATCACATTCAGACAGGGCTCGCTGGTGACGAAAAAAGCCGCTGAGAACGATGTGTACGAGCAGTATTACGAATATTCGGAAAAGCTTTCGAAAATTCCGCCGCACAGAATCCTTGCAATCAACCGCGGAGAGCGTGAAGAAGTTCTCTCGGCTGCCGTTGAGATCGACAGGGATGTTATCGTCGGCTGTCTTTGCTCGGAAGTTATAAAAAACAAAACGAGTCCGGCGGCAGGATATATCACAGCGGCAGTCGCCGACAGCTATGACAGACTTATCGCACCGTCAGTTGAGCGTGAGATCAGAAACGAAATGACCGACGCGGCAGGCGAGAGCGCGATTAAGCTTTTTGCCGTGAACCTGCGCAATCTTCTCATGCAGTCACCGCTCAAGGGCAAGACTGTCCTCGGATATGACCCGGGATACAGAACGGGATGCAAGCTCGCAGTCGTCACAAAAACCGGTGCGGTTGCCGATACAGCGGTGATCTACCCGACAAAGCCGCATGAAAAAATCGAGGAATCGAAGAAAGTTGTAAAGAAGCTGATCGCAAAATACGGTGTCGACGTTGTCGCAATCGGAAACGGCACGGCATCCGGCGAGAGCGAAATGTTCATTGCCGAAACACTTGCGGAGATCGGCGGAAAAACAAAGTACATCATCGTTTCCGAAGCCGGTGCGAGCGTGTATTCCGCATCTGAACTTGGAGCTGAGGAATTTCCCGACTTCGACGTTACCGAAAGAAGTGCGGTGTCGATCGCAAGACGTCTCCAGGATCCCTTGGCTGAGCTTGTGAAGATCGATCCGAAATCCATAGGCGTCGGTCAGTATCAGCACGATATGAAGCCTGCGCGTCTTGACGATGCTCTGACAGGCGTTGTCGAGGACTGCGTAAACTCGGTCGGAGTCGATGTCAATACGGCATCTTATTCTCTTCTTTCGTATATCGCCGGCATCAATATGACGTCCGCCAAGAATATCGTCAAATACCGCGAGGCGAACGGTGAGTTTTTAAGCAGACGCGAACTGCTCAAAGTACCGCGTTTCGGCGCAAAGGCATTCGAACAGGCGGCAGGCTTCCTCAGAATACCCGGCGGTGACGAAATCTTCGACAACACAGGCGTGCATCCCGAATCCTACGGCGCGGCAGAGTCTCTTCTTGCAAAGTTCGGCAGGACAAAGGATGACGCGCGCGGCGGTATTTCACTTGCTGACGAGGCGAAAAAATACGGCATGAAGAAGCTCTCGGATGAACTCGGTATCGGCGAGATGACGCTGTCCGATATCCTCGGTGAGCTTGAAAAGCCGGGCAGAGATATCCGTGACACACTTCCGCCTCCGGTGCTCAGAGACCGCGTTCTTGCAATCGAGGATCTCGAAGAGGGAATGATGCTCACGGGTACTGTCCGCAATGTCATAGACTTCGGCGCGTTTGTCGATATCGGCGTGCATCAGGACGGTCTTCTCCATATCTCCGAGATCGCCGACCGCTTCATAAAACACCCGTCAGAGGTTCTCTCGGTAGGAGATATAGTCAAAGTGCGGATAAAATCTGTCGATGTGAAGAAAAAGCGCATCGGACTGACTATGAAAAACCTCTCCGAATAATGTTATCTGCGGGAAATTCTAATAAAATTAGAGGCGTAAAAACGCATAAAAAGCGGGTTAGATTGAAAAAATAGGATTTAATGTGCATATTGTACAAACTATCAAATCAAAATTCAGTAAAAAAAACTCTTTAAAAAGCAGATATAATTTGGTACAATAATGTACGGTTAATATTAGGGTATAAACTCCACGTATAATAATTAGTTTACAATATCCAAGGAGGATTTTTTAATGGCAAGCTTATCCCTCAAACACATTTATAAGAAGTATCCCGGCGGTGTTACAGCCGTATCTGACTTCTGCCTTGAAATCAAAGATAAGGAATTCCTTATTCTCGTAGGTCCTTCCGGCTGCGGTAAGTCCACAACTCTCCGTATGATCGCAGGTCTTGAAGAAATTTCCGAAGGCGAACTTTTCATCGGCGACAGACTCGTAAACGACGTTGCTCCCAAGGACCGCGATATCGCGATGGTATTCCAGAACTACGCTCTTTACCCGCATATGTCCGTATATGACAACATGGCATTCGGTCTTAAGCTCCGCAAGACACCGAAGGAAGAAATCAAGCGTCGTGTAGAAGAAGCTGCCCGTATCCTCGAT
>CAZPPN010000225.1:0-3792 GCA_964588425.1 uncultured Ruminococcus sp.
GATACAACAAATCTTTCTTTTGATATTACAAGAATTACAAAAGAAACTACAGAAGATAAAATAACAGATTACACTGATGATGATGCATTTGTAAAAATTGAAACAAATGGAAATAATGTATCAGAAGTATATGCTAAAGAAGAAAAAGTAGAACTATGCACTAACTAAATTATGAGAACCCTCAACCCCGCGCCTTCTCAACAGCGAGATCGAATGCCGCAAGATTCACGTCAAGAGCCTTTGCGGGAACACAGGCAGCTACCGCATTGCGGAGAACTTCGTGATCGAAGCCGAGTACGTCAGCCGCAAGCCCGATAAGCGCAACATTCGACGCCTTCGCATTGCCGGCTTCTTCCGCAATCGCCATGCAGTCGAACGCACGAACATCTACACCAAGTGCCTTCATGTCCGATACAATCTCGTCCGGATATTCAGCCATACCTGCAATTACAGGCATCGGATTGATCTGCTGCGTGGATGTAATAATAACACCGCCGTTCTTCAGATTCGGAAGCCAGCGCGCAGCCTCGAGAAGCTCAAAGCTCAAAATAACATCAGCATCTCCCTTGCAGATAACAGGGGAGTAAACTTCGTCACCGAAACGTACGTATGTAACAACAGAACCGCCGCGCTGGGACATTCCGTGTACTTCGGATACCTTTACATCGCATCCGGAGTCCATCGCAGCCTTTCCGAGAATTTTAGAAGCGAGAAGCGATCCCTGACCGCCAACGCCTACGATCATTATATTTTTTGACATTTTTCATGCCTGCCTTTCTTGTTTTCGTGTTGATCTGTTTTCCGGAGCAATCAGAGAGCACCGAACTTGCACATCTGTGAGCAGAGTCCGCAGCCGACACACATGCTCTCGTCAATCTTCGCCTTCTTGCCGACGATTGAAATGCACGGACAGCCGATCTTCATGCAGCTCTTGCATCCGATGCACTTGTCTTCGTTGACCTTGATCGGGGGATTCTTCTTGACTGACTTCAGAAGAGCGCAAGGACGGCGGCAGATGATAACGGATGCGCAGTCAGCGGATGTTTCTTCCTTGATTACAGCTTCGAGTGCGGCGAGATCGTTCGGGTCAACAGCGCGGATGTGATCGCGGGATACACCGAGAGATGCGCAGATATCTTCGAGACAAAGGTTCGGAGCAGGTGTGCCCATCAGAGTCTTGCCTGTCAGCGGATTGTCCTGGTGACCTGTCATGCCTGTGATGCTGTTGTCGAGAATGATGTTTGTTGTGTTGCCGCCATTGTATACGACATTTACAAGACCTGTCAGACCGCTGTGCATGAATGTGGAGTCGCCGATTACGGAAACGTACTTGTCTTCTTCACCGCGTACCTTTACTGTGCCGTGGAGAGAGGAGATGGATGCACCCATGCAGTAAACGGAGTCGATCGCACCGAGAGGAGCAACAGCACCGAGTGTGTAGCATCCGATGTCACCGGATACACGGAGTCCGAGCTTCTTCAGCGTGTAGAATACACCTCTGTGAGGACATCCGGGGCAGAGTACAGGCGGACGACCGGGAATTTCAGCACCGATCTCGCAGTAGTCAGCTTCGATTCCGAGAAGTTTTTCGCGGAGCAGTTCTTCGGAATACTCGCCGCAGAGGGGAAGTACATCCTTGCCGATGACTTTGATGCCGAGAGAACGGCAGTGGTTTTCGATAACGGGATCAAGCTCTTCGATAACGATTACAGTCTCGTGAGATGCCGCGAAATCTTCGATCAGCTTCTTCGGAAGAGGATTTACCATGCCGAGCTTGAGGTAGTCTGCGTTCTTGCCGAATGCTTCTTTTGCATAGTTGTAGCAGTTGCCGGCTGTGATGATACCGATCTCTGAAGAATTGGATTCAACCTTGTTGATCTCTGCGCTCTCAGCGTATTCTGCAAGAGCAGCGAGGTGTTCTTCAACAACGTAGTGACGCTTCTTTGCGTTTGCAGGCATCATAACGTGTTTTGCGGGATCTTTTTCGTAAGGCTTGATTTCATATTCAACTCTCTCACCAAGCTCAACCGGAGATCTGGAGTGGCTGACACGTGTTGTGAGTCGGAGAATAACGGGTGTGTCGAACTGTTCGCTGATCTCGTAAGCGATCTTTGCAAAGTCACGGCATTCAGCGGAGTTTGCAGGCTCGATCATCGGGAGCTTTGCCGCGATTGCGTAGTGACGGGAGTCCTGTTCGTTCTGTGAGGAGTGCATTCCGGGGTCGTCAGCAACACCGATGACAAAACCGCCGCCGATTCCTGTGTAAGCTGTAACGAAAAGCGGGTCGGCAGCAACATTCAGACCGACGTGCTTCATTCCGCAGAACGCGCGTCCTCCGCCGACAGCAGCGCCGAGTGCAGCTTCAAAAGCAACTTTTTCGTTGGGTGCCCATTCGGAGTAGATCTCAGGGTAAAGAGCAGTGTTTTCAGTGATCTCGGTGCTGGGTGTTCCGGGATAGCTTGATACGAATCTGACGCCTGCTTCGTAAAGACCGCGGGCGACGCTTTCGTTTCCGAGTAAAAGTTTTTTCATGTCTTATGTAGTATCCTTTCGGCTTGTTTTTGTTTATAATCTTATATATTATACTATAATTATGGTTATTTAGTCAATATGTGATATGTTAACAAGACGATTTTTCTCGTGAATTTCCTTCATTAGATGTGGACAAAGATCCTTTTTTTACCCCATCGTGAATGTTTTACATAAAACGGTTGCAATCGCGGATTGTCTGTGATAAAATGTAAACTGATAAAAATACAAAATACGGTGATAATCTTATGAATAAAGAACTGAAAGAAATTGCCGCGAGAGTGGAATACCTGCGCGGAGAAATTGCGAGAAACGCCGACCTCTACTATAACCACGACGCACCCGAAATATCCGACTTCGAGTACGACGCCATGTTCGAGGAGCTGAAACAGCTTGAAATCAGCTACCCTGAGCTTGACAGAGCCGATTCTCCCACCCATGTTGTCGGAGGACGCGCGTCGGAGAAATTCGATAAAGTCACGCATCCCGTCAAAATGGGCAGCCTGTCCGATGTGTTCTCCGAGGATGAGCTTCTTGCTTTTGTCGACCGATGCACGGCTGAGCTGATCGCGGACGGAATCTCCCCCGAGAGTATTGTCTACTCGGTTGAGCCGAAGATCGACGGATTGTCCGTGTCCCTCACATATACCGCAGGAAGACTTACACTCGGCGCTACACGTGGTGACGGTGTCGTTGGCGAGAATGTCACGGAAAACGTCATGACAATCGCAGGAATACCGCATACTCTCCCCGAGCCTCTCGATCTTACCGTCAGAGGTGAGGTTTATATGCCGCGCGGAGTTTTCGAGAAGCTCAACGAAGCCAAAGCGGAAAAAGGCGAAAAACTGCTCGCTAATCCGAGAAATGCCGCCGCAGGATCGCTCAGACGCCTCGACGCTCAGGAAACAGCCGCCGCAGGACTTGATATTTTCGTGTTCAACTATCAGGCAGGATCGCTGTGGGAGGACGGTCACGAACCCGAGAGCCACGGTGAGACGATCGACCGTATCGCGGAGCTGGGATTCCATTCAATCAACATCGCACGGCTTACGTCCGACAGGGATGAGGTCATAGAAGCGGTTCGCTCGATCGGTCAGGCACGTCAGTCACTTCCTTACGATATCGACGGCGCGGTGGTCAAGATCAACTCGCTTGAACAGAGAAAAATCCTCGGCGAGAATCCGTCAACACCGAAATGGGCGGCGGCTTTCAAATATCCCCCCGAGCAGAAAGAGACAAAGCTCATCACTATCGAAACAAATG
>CAZPPN010000226.1:0-3765 GCA_964588425.1 uncultured Ruminococcus sp.
CCGACCCCAAGGTGTTGTTTTTCTTCAAACAGCATTCTCCAAAAATTAAATTCGGGTAAAACCCGTATCTTAAGTATAGCACAGGTCTGAGGAATTTTCAAGCATAACCGCCCGATTCATGCACGGCTGTAAAAATATTCCGCAAAGCTATTGACAAACACATCGCAGTGCGATATAATATAACCGAGATATATCGTAGTGCGATACATCGTACTGAAATACAAGGAGAAGCAAATGGATCAGCATATCAAAAAGGTCTATGTGCCGATGACGGAGACCGCATTTTATATCCTGCTGTGTCTGCGGGAACCTAATCACGGTTACGGAATTGTCCAGATGGTAGAAAAACTGACGGACGGGGATATCAGACTTGCACCCGGAACCATGTACGGAAGCCTGTCGAAAATGGAAAAGGACGGAGTTATCAGTTTTGTCCGTGAAGAAGAAAAACGGAAGATATACCGTATCACGGAGCTGGGCATGGAAGTGCTGAATGTGGAATTGAAGAGAATCGAGAGACTGTACAGAATAGCGCAGGAGGAAATGTAAAGATGAAAACCAAAAAGCAGTTCAGATGGTTCAGTATTGTTGAATACGAAAAAGAGCAGGATTACCTGAGAGCCATGCATAAACAAGGCTGGAAATTCGTAAAAGTGAGCGGTTTCGGAATATACAGTTTTGAAGAATGCGAACCGCAGGATGTGATCTACCAGCTTGACTATAATCAGGAAGGACTCGCAAACAAAGCGGAATATGTGCAGATGTTCAATGACTGCGGCTGGGAGTATCTGCAGGATTATGTCGGATACAGCTATTTCAGAAAAAACGCAGATGAAACGGACGGCTGCGAAGAGATTTTCTGTGATGAAAATTCGCGTCTTCAGATGATGGAGCGTGTGTTCAAGGGAAGACTGCTGCCGCTTGTGATTCTGTTTTCACTCTGCCTCGTGCCGCAGTTTTTTATCAATCTAAGCCTGCACAATTACGGCGTTTCAGCGTTTATGGGAACTGTTATTGTATTATATCTTGTAGTTTTCGCGGTATTCGCTCTGCAGTATTGGAAATACAGAAACAAATAACACAGAAAATTAAACATTACCGTATCAAACGGAAAGTATAACCCCTTCAAATGCTTTGATTCTGTCTATTGTGAAATAACGGTAGACTCCGTCTGTGCGGTCGTCTGTGAGTGTTATCTGCTCATTGTTCATCGTATACATCACGGCGTTATCACGGCAAGTACGGACAGCGACTCTGATGCTCTCAGCATCGTCATTTGATGTATTGAACAGAGTGACACAGGTGCGTTCATCATCGGTCAATGTGATATTTCTGATGCGGTGATAGGATTCGGCATAAGAGGGAAGAGTATCTCGTGACAGCCATACGAACAGACGGTTGAGCTGTACGGTTTTCCTGTAATCAGACAGCCAGTCATGCGGATAGTATCCCGAAACACAAATACGTCCGCCGAGTCGGTTCTCGAAAATACCGCACGTACATCCGCAAAGCTCACGGTCATGATAGTCGATCAGACGTGACAGAACGGTGCAGTTGTCAGACATCGGCAGAAGCTCATAGCTGTCACCGCCATGGAACGCCTGTCGGCAGTTTCGGATTCCGCCCGCAATGCCTTCGTTCAGCGGATGATCGGTGTACTGTTCACGTGCATCAATCGGGAAATGTCTGCCTTTCTCAAATCCGAGCAGATCGCCGAAACCGCGTTCACGGAGATACTCAAGTGCAGATACATTCAGATAAACACCGCCGGAGAGCAGTCGGAGAATTTCTTCGTCATCCATGACAGCCGCCGCCTGAGAGTTCAGCATAGTCACCGCCGCATAATCGGGATGATATGCTTCAGGCAGACCGAAGAGGAACATCTCACGTGCATATGAGGCATACATACCTCCGCCCTGTGCTGTGAATTCACCCGCGGGACAAGCAGCCTGTGAATCGGGCCTCCATCCTGTATGGATACCTGTCGGAGTCAGACCGGATAACAGCTTCTGCTCGGTGCGGTAAAAGTCTGTCCATTTTTCAATCGCACGAAGATGCGGTATGACGGTGTCGAGAGATTCCATTGTTTCCGACGGCAGAATGTTGAGCGCCGCGCCCGTGCATCCGACAGTCATGCTCATGGCAGATTCAAATGCGGTCGAGCGTGGTGTTTTCTTCAGAAGCTGGTACGGGAAATTCTCGATCTCCGACTGAATGACGGTTACATAGTCGGGAAGATAAGCGTTCTGACGTCCGAGCTGTTCCTGCTTTTCCACGATCCCCTCAAATGACAGATCATCATACGCACCGCCGCCCGGACGCCACATGATCTTATGAGTACCGCCCATAGACAGTGCATCGGCATAACGTGCAAACTGATAACCCTCAAAATACCGCTCGCCTGTCATAAAACCGAGTGTGATATCGGGATCAATCGCATATACAGTCTCGGCAATCGCAGAAAACAGATCGCATATCGCGTCGCTGTTATGGTCAAGCCACTGACTGCGTAATACGGTGTCATTTTTATTCAATGCTGCGCGGAGAGTTTCACGGGTGTATGTATAGCCGTGTTTTTCATTGAAAACGGAAATACAGTGGTCGCAGAAGCATCCGTATCCGATGGGTATATGACCGTACCGTACATCATCGTCGATCCAGATGAAATCCGGATGTACTTCTGACATTTTTATATAGCAGGGCACAACATATCCGCGGATGAACCGGGGATTCCGCATACAGTAACTTCCGTGACAGACCTCGCCTGTAATATTGGTCATGTAAGTGTACTTGTCACCGAGACCGGATTCGAGATCCTCACAGTGATGCCCGATTGTTGTCAGATGATTGATCCCCGCGCCAAATCCTGCTTCGCGGATAGCAGAAAGCCGTTTCCCGATCACATCAATGCGGGACGAGAATATTTCCGAATTGAGCGGAGAGTGTGTTGCGGTGGTGAACAGAGCGATGTCGGTAATTCCGCAGCGGTATTCTTTAAGCAGATGAATGAGATGGTTGAATCGGTCGTCGTACAGCCAGTTTTCGTAGGCGACGCGTATGGAGTGGAGATGATACTGTTCAGTCATGTCAGAACCTCCAAAGGAAAAGTTTTATATATTCAGTTCAATTATAGCACACGAAAAATAGAATGACAACAGAGAATTTATGCATTATTTCATGGGTTTCATAACAATTCCATTCTTGTGTGATTGAAAAACATAATTGTTAAGATCAAAAAAGAAACTGTTTTTGTTCAGGTGATGCTGTAAAATATAAGAGAGTATTATAACACCCGATTTTCTTACGGGTTGTTTGTCATATCAGAATCCCATCGCAGTGATCGACCTCATGCTGAATAATCTGCGCCGTCCAGCCGTTATAGGTCTTGATGCGTGTCTGCATCTGTGTGGTCTGATACCGTACCTTGATGCTCTTGTACCGTTTGCACGGACGCGGACCGCCGAGAAGAGACAGACAGCCTTCTTCAGTATCATACACGCCGTCTTTTTTGATGATCTCAGGATTGAGCATCACAGTATAAGACGGCGTTTTTCCGCTTTCATCGAGAAATGCGATAATGCGCTTCTTCACGCCAATCATATTCGCCGCCATACCGACACAGCTATCCTTGTGCGCTGTCAGAGTATCGAGCAGATCCTGTGCGGTTTGTAAATCATCATTAGATGCGGTATCCGACTTTCCGGCGAGAAATATCGGATCGTGCATAAGTTCTTTTATCATTTTTTTCACTCCATCAGTCCGAAA
>CAZPPN010000227.1:0-787 GCA_964588425.1 uncultured Ruminococcus sp.
CAGATATCCGTCAGTTCAACCTTATGTTCAAGACATTCCAGGGCGTAACAGAGGACGCAAAGAATACCGTATATCTCCGTCCAGAAACAGCTCAGGGTATTTTCGTAAACTTCGTAAACGTACAGAGAACAACAAGAAAGAAGATGCCTTTCGGTATCGGTCAGATCGGTAAGTCCTTCAGAAACGAAATCACTCCCGGTAACTTCATCTTCCGTGTACGTGAATTCGAACAGATGGAACTTGAATTCTTCTGCAAGCCCGGTACAGACCTCGAATGGTTTAACTACTGGAGAAGCTTCTGCCGTGACTGGCTCCTTTCTCTCGGTCTCAGAGAAGAAAATCTCCGTCTCCGTGACCATGATCCGGAAGAACTCTGCTTCTACTCCAAGGCTACAACAGACATCGAATTCCTCTTCCCGTTCGGATGGGGCGAACTCTGGGGTATCGCTGACCGTACCGACTACGACCTTACACAGCACCAGAATGTATCCGGCAAGGATATGTCCTACTTCGATCCCGAAACAAACGAGCACTACATTCCTTACGTTGTTGAACCTTCTCTCGGCGTAGAAAGATCCGTTCTCGCATTCCTCTGTGATGCATATGACGAAGAAATCGTTGACCCTGAAAAGAACGACACACGTGTTGTTATGCACTTCCATCCCGCACTTGCTCCTTTCAAGGCTGCCGTTCTTCCTCTCTCCAAGAAGCTCTCCGAACCTGCCGCTGAACTTTACGCATCTCTCTCCAAGAAGTTCATGGTTGACTTCGACGACGCAGGTACAAT
>CAZPPN010000227.1:797-3714 GCA_964588425.1 uncultured Ruminococcus sp.
CTGCATCTGCTACGACTTTGATTCCGTTGAAGACGGCTGCGTAACAATCCGTGACCGCGATACAATGGAACAGGTTAGACTTCCCATCTCCGAAGTAGAAGCATACATCGCAGAAAGACTCGAATTCTGATTTTCTGATTCTTTCGAAAGGGGAAAGTTTTATGAAAACTGTTTTTTCCCTTAATAAAAACTGGCATATCATTTCAGCAAACGATATCGACTCTCCCGAGTTTCACAAAAACGGTATTCCGACGGAAAACGCAGCAGTCGGAGATCTTCCCGCATTCACACATATGTATATCGAAGATCATGTGGGGATATCGTGGTATCAGAAGATTTTCACCTCAGAGCGTCTTCCTGCTGACGGGGAACGTGCGATTCTCACATTTGAGTATGCTGATTTCCGCGCTGAAGTTTCAATGAACGGCACAATCCTCGGCGATCACATCGGTCCTGAGGAGCCGTTTTCATTCGATGTTACGGATGTTCTCACAAATGGGGACAACCGTATCACAGTAAGAATTTCCAAACCGTATGAGAAAGATGTCGACGGATACACATTCGACGAAGTTCCGACGCGAAACCAGCTCAGAGCAGGCATCACGCCGGGAAGCTGCTATAACGAATCCGGACTTCCGGGGGATGTCACGCTATCGTATCTTCCCGAGGTTAGAATAGATGACCTGTATGTGTACGCAAATCCCGAAAACGGCGATGTTGAGTATACGATCACGGTGAAAAATGACCGCAGTGATGCGTGTGACGCGAAGATTGCTCTGAATGTACGTCTTTTCCCCGACGGTGAACCCGAGGACGAGCACAGATTTGATGCACATTTCGAACCGGGTGAGAATACAGTAAAAGCAAAGCTGAACATCCCCGACTTCAGATGGTGGAGCACGGAAGAACCCGTTCTCTACATAGCTGAGGCTACCGTATGTGCCGGCGGACGCGAACACAGAAAATCAAAACGCACGGGATTCAGAACATTCGAAGTGCGCGATGACGGTTATTTCGCTCTCAACGGAAAGCGGATTTTCCTCAAGTGTTCGCATACGGGAAATTCCATGCTTGAATCCACACATCATCTTGCACGCGATAAGGAGCTTCTCAGAAAAGATTTCCTCATGGCGAAAGCAACGGGATTCAACGCGATCAGATTCATCTCCGGCGCGGCACTTCCCATGCAGCTTGATCTCTGCGATGAGATCGGACTCATGGTTTACGAAGAACCTGTTGCAGGATGGCTCACACTCAACGGTCCTCATGCGGCTGAATGTTTTAGAAATGAACTCAGCGCAATAATCAGACGCGACAGAAGCCACCCGTGCATTACAATCTGGGGACTTCTCAACGAAACAAAATGTATACCGCCGTTTGATAATCTCTATGACGCGGCGCGTGATGCTCTTCCTCTTGTCCGTGATCTTGATCCCACACGTCTTGTGCTCTTCTCAAGCGGCAGATGGGACGCGCAGGCTGACATAGGCTCTGTCTCCAATCCTTTTTCATCCGAGTGGCAGACTCTCTGGAGCGGTGAAGGCTTCGGTGACTCCGATGATCGCGGTGGTGCAAAAGGGGTGGGCGGCGGACTCATGGGGGATGTGCATTTTTATCCGAATCCCGTTCCGATGTGCGAAGAAGATATCGCATTCATGCGCGGTCTCGGAACAAAGCACAGCCGCCCCGTATTCATATCCGAATTCGGTATCGGAAGTCTTCTTGATACCGAGTCGCTTGTCAAGAGATTCGAGCAGCGGGATTACAGTTTTGCTTCGCCCGATGTTAAAATGGTCAAGCGAATGAACGATACGTTTGAATCGGAGCTGAAAAAATACGGCTTCGACAGACTGTATCCGTTCTGTTCCGATATCATGTACAGCAGTATGCTGAATCACGCGGCATACCGTACACAGCTTTTCGATATCCTGCGTGCTAACAGGAACATCAACGGTATGAGCATTACAGGACTTTTAGACCACAGCATATGCGGCGAGGGTCTCTGGACAAACTTCCGTGAATTCAAGCCGATGATTGCAGATGTGCTGCAGGACGGTTTCAGCTCACTCCGCTGGTGCATAATCATTCCGAGAACTGCAGTGTTCCGCGGTGAGGAGATCAGAGTTGAAGCATTCCTCGCAAACGAAGATGTTCTGAAAGCTGACAAAAATTATACAGTCCGCTGCGGTATTATCGGAGATGGCGGTACATATGCAGTAAACACATTCGATCTCGTTCCCGATATAGAGACAGCATCATTGTTTGCCGTTCCCGTAACCGATATGAAATTCCCGACGGACGGTCTTGAAGAAGGCAGATACAGAGTCAAGTTTGATCTTCTGAACGGTGCCGACCCGAGCGGATCATTCCGTTATGTTGAGGTATTCGATCATGTGAAGTCGAAGACGGGCAGAGAAATCTTTGTCACAGGACTCGCTGAAAGTGAAAAAGTACTTCTCACAAATCTCGGATACGCAGTAAAGGATGCTGACTGTACAAACAAGGCAGGCGACATTGTTCTTGCAGGCCATATTGATGACGTCAACCGTGATCTTGTGTGTGTTGTGCTTGAAAACGGAGCATCCGTGATTGCGGCAAGGGCGTATGAAGCGGAAGACAAGGCTCTCTCGGTCATCCCCGAGGAAAAACGTCCCGCACGTTCCGCAGATGTCGACTGGCTTTACAGAAAAGAAACATTACTCTCGCCCGAATCCGATTATTTTGACGGAGTTCCCGTCGGAATGTGTGATTCCGTGGTGTGGAGCGGCGTCATGACTGATGTTGCATTTGATGCACCTGACGGATTCGCTCCCGACACAACTGATGCTGTATCAATGGCAGTCGGATATCCCGGTCCGAGAGGCTATACCGGCGGTTTCAAGCTCGGTACATATAAAATCGGAAACGGTATGTTCAC
>CAZPPN010000228.1:0-3664 GCA_964588425.1 uncultured Ruminococcus sp.
CTTCATGCCATGTTCCATAGCGCCCTTAGCTGCTGCTTCTGCTGCTGTCTGAGCTGCGTAGGGTGTGTTCTTACGGGAGCCTTTGAAGCCCTGTCCGCCGGAAGAAGACCATGCGATTGTGTTGCCCTGTACGTCAGTGATTGTTACGATTGTGTTATTGAATGTCGAACGGATGTGAGCATGTCCAGCTTCGACGTTCTTACGGTCGCGACGCTTTTTGATGACTTTTTTTACAGCCTTAGCCATTTAATCTTCTCACTCCTTTAATTATTTCTTCTTGTTTGCGATTGTCTTTGCGGGACCTTTTCTTGTTCTCGCATTTGTCTTGGTTCTCTGTCCACGAACCGGAAGACCTTTTCTGTGTCTGATGCCGCGGTAGCAGTTGATTTCTACGAGTCTCTTGATGTTGAGAGCAACTTCACGACGGAGTTCACCTTCAACTGTGTAGTTGTTTTCAATTTCATCTCTGAGCTTTGCGATATCATCTTCTGTAAGATCCTTTGCTCTGATGTCAGGGTCGATGCCTGTCTTCGCAAGGATATCACGGGAGCTCTTGAGACCGATACCGTAGATATAGGTAAGTGCTATTTCTACACGCTTTGCATTCGGAATATCAACACCGGATATACGTGCCATTTGCTAAATCCACCTCTCTGATAAATTATCCCTGTCTCTGCTTGTGCTTGGGATTTTCGCAGATAACCATTACGTTACCATGACGCTTGATAATCTTGCACTTTTCGCAGATTTTCTTTACGGAAGGCTTTACTTTCACAGTATTTTACCACCTTTCTCTTATATACTGAGTTCTTTTTTCGCGGAATGACGTCCCAAATCTCAGTTCTTTGTACGCCATGTAATTCTTCCTTTGGACGGGTCGTAGATTGAAACTTCAACTGTGACCTTGTCGCCCGGAAGTATTCTGATATAGTTCATCCGCAGCTTGCCCGAAATATGCGCTGTAACGATCATATCATTCGGCAGCTTTACCTTGAAAGTAGTGTTTGGAAGTGCTTCAACAACAACACCTTCAAATTCAATTACATCATCCTTAGGCAAATCAATTCTCCTCCCTGATCGTAATCATAAATATTTCGGTGAATAACACACCGTCTTAGTATTATAATAGGAAATTTGCAACTTGTCAACACTTTTTTTCTCAAAAGTCATGTTTATCGCAAATTTCAGCGATTTCACCATCTGAGAGCCCTGTTTTCAGCTTTTCCATATCGCTTTTGTCAAGAGCCGCTACATACTCCAGATGCGCCGGATTTTTGTGTTTCCGGTCTGCGATTTTCCTCAGTCTGCCGTTTGCCACAACGATCGGGGCAGCGGGGTTATCCGTATCAATATCTATGACGAGGAAGATGCGTTTTCTGTCCCTGCCGCACTTTGATCTGACGACTGTACCGACCGGACAGAAATCTGATTTATCCGACATATTCATTCAGTTTACCTTTGTAAGAAGCTCGGCGCCGTTTTCGGTGAGTGCGATTGTATGCTCATAGTGAGCCGCGAGGGAGCCGTCTGCTGTAATGACTGTCCATTTATCGCCGAGGACCTTTACATCATGTGTACCGGCGTTTACCATGGGTTCAACTGCGATTACCATACCACGGCAGAGTCTTGCGCCGCGACCTGCTGTACCGAAGTTGGGGACATTGGGATCTTCGTGGAGATCAGCGCCGATGCCGTGTCCGACGTACTTTTTGACGGTGGAGAAGCCGTTTTCGACAACATAACCGTCGATTGCTGCGCCGATGTCACCGATTCTTGCGCCTTCTTTTTCAGCAGCAGCCGCGCCGAACTCGAAGGATTTGCGGGTAACATCGATGAGCCGCTGAGCTTCGTCAGAGATTTTGCCCGCGCCGAAAGTGTTGGCGGAGTCACCGTGGAAGCCGCCGATGAAAGCGCCGACGTCGATTTTGACGATATCGCCCTCTTCGATGATTCTGGAAGCGGAGGGGATGCCGTGGATTACTTCATTATTAATAGAGATGCATGCCGAGCCGGGGAAACCGCCGTATCCGAGGAACGAGGGTTTAGCGCCGCATTTTTCGATGTAGTGTCGGATCTTGTCGTCGATCTGTTTTGTGGAGACACCGGGGCGCACCATTTCACCGCCGAGAGCGAGAGCTTCACCGGTGATGCGTCCGGCGATACGCATAAGCTTGATCTGTTCTGCTGTTTTTACTATAATCATGACTATAAATACAAATTTAACTTTGCCATTCATAAAAGTTTGATCGAACTTTTCAAAGTTCGTGGGGTCAAGGGGCAAAGCCCTTGCAGGTTCTTAGGACGGAGTCCTGAGTCGGGGCGACCACGTCCCGAAAATTCCTTCTCAGATTTGTCTATCAAATCAAGATAGATTAAATTGTTCGCTCTACTTTTTTTCTCCTTTAGCGAGGAGGAAAAAAAGTAGCAAAAAAAGAGGAACTTTTTCGGATGTCCTGGGTGTTTCGAGCTTGCGAGCTCGACGAGGGGCGTTGCCCCTTCGATCCCTACCAACTTTTGAAAAAGTTGGATCAAAACTTTTTGGCGCGCTTCGCGTGACAGTGTGGCAAAAGTTTAGACTAAATTTTTAGTTTAATGCTGCGAACATGAGGGCTGTGGTGTCCTCTAATTTTTCCTGTCCCTCTACGATCTTGAGAAGTCCCTTTCCACGGTAGAAGTCCTTGAGAGGCTCTGTCTGCTCATGATAAATCACAAGTCTGCTCTTTACTACTTCCGGATCGTCGTCAGCTCTGATCGTCAACTCTTCTCCGCAGGGGCACTTGTCGCCGTTCGGGGAGGGCTTATACTTTGTGTGGAATGTCGCGCCGCACTTCTTGCATACTCGTCTGCCGCCCATTCTTTCCATGATGGATTCGTCAGCTACTTCAATGGACACAACATCTGTGATCTCAACGCCCATCTCGTCAAGAGCCGCTGCCTGGGGTACGGTTCTCGGGAAACCGTCGAGAATGAATCCGTTTGCACAGTCGTCCTTGGCAAGACGGTTCTTGATAATGTCGATAACAACTGCATCGGGTACAAGCTGACCCTTATCTGTGAAAGACTTTACTGTTGCTCCGAGCTCGGATCCGGATGCGATTTCTTCACGGATGATAGCACCTGTGGAAATTGCCGGGATCGCGAACTTCTCGGAAATCAGCTCAGCCTGTGTTCCCTTGCCGGCACCGGGAGCGCCGAGAAGAATAAGATTGAGTTTTCTTGCCATTTTTTCTCTCCTTTATTTAGAATGCGGATCATAACAACTGTCACAAAACCGCGGATTTTGGAATAAAGTTCATACAACAACGAAATGGGTAGCCTGAGAGCCGCCCATTTCAAGTGTTGTCACCGGTGAGCCTTAGCCCTTGCCGGAATATTATTCAAGGAATCCCTTATAATGACGCATTGTCATCTGTGCTTCGATTTCACGTGTTGTCTCGAGAACTACGCCGCAAACAACGATTACGGAAGAACCACCGAATGCAAGAGCAGAGAGGTTACCACCGGAGATGATGTTAACGATCATCGGGAATACTGCAATGATGCCAAGGCAGATAGCGCCGATAAATGTAATTCTGTTGAGGATCTTTGTGATATACTCAGCTGTGGGACGACCGGGACGGATACCGGGAACGGAACCGCCGTTAGTCTTGAGGTTGTTCGAGAT
>CAZPPN010000229.1:0-2333 GCA_964588425.1 uncultured Ruminococcus sp.
CTGAACCTCAAGACCGCCCGTGAGAACAGCACCCTCGCCGATGTAGGTTGTACCGCTGTCCTGTGCATCGAATTCAAGCGATTCACGGTACACACCTGCTTCAACGATGACAGTCGAGCCGGGATTTTCGCGCGCTTTGAGCTGTGCTTCACGGATTGATCCGCCGGATGTTACTCTGAGGATGTTTTCCATAGATTGTCTCCTTATTCTTTGATTCTGCCGATCTTATCTACCGGAATCTCGGGGAAGTTTTCGGGGAGTTTGGTGAATTTCAGAGTTTCCATGTCGAAGTTTGCTTCTTCGGCAGTGCGGTACTGAGGATTTACGCCGATCTTGCTGTATTGATAAACGGATTCGGCAATGCGGAACTTGTCTTCCTCTTCGCGGATAATGATGTTGTTTTCCATAACGGAATTTGCCGGATTGACAGGGAATCGCGGATCATCATACTGCTCGAAATCTGTGATTATTGCAGCGAGAGAGGGGTATTTCTTCGCCCAGACTTCACTTGTGTATGGCACGGATGCGAGAACTTTCCAATGCTTGCCTTCGGGAGTGTCTACCGCAGCGTGCGACCATCCGCCGTTTACAAATCCGTCGCGGTTTCTGTCGTCGTATTCGAGGGCTGTTGCACCCGGATTTATAATGAGGTTATCACGTACAATATTGTCGCGTCCGCCGCCAACTTCAAAAGACTGATCGAGTACGTTTATAAGAATATTTCCGTAAGCCGACTGACCGGAGAGACCGTCATCCCAGTAGATACCCTGTGGATGCAGATCGCCCTTGCCGATGTCGCGCAGGATGTTGTATCTGATAACGCATCCGTGAGCCGCCCAGTCGAATCCTGCATATATCGCACCTGCATCGGCGGAGTAAAGCACAGCGTCATGAATGTCGTTGTACTCGATTATCTGATCGTTGCCGCCGTAAAGAATTGCCGAGTGGGGTGTGAAGCTGATCTCATTGTGCGCGCAGATGTTGCCGACACCGCTGAGATTTACGCCTGCCTGATATGTCTGATAAACCTCGGAGAAGTGGTGGATATAGTTGTTTACCGCTTTGTTTTCGCCGGGTGTAAGTGTCTGACGGTCACCGCCCGAGATGTAGATTCCGCCGCGTCCCGTATGGGTGACTTCGCAGTTTTCAACCGTGTTGCGGTATCCGTTTATGACAATGCCGTGCTGCGCCACATTTGTGACAAACAGATTCTTCAGCACGCAGTCGTTTCCGGTTAATTGTACGGCAGTATTTCTCGCGCATTTCAGAGTGAAGCCGTCGATCGTGAGATTGTCCGCGCCGCTTGATCTGATGAGATTCTTCTCGGAAAGCGAGATTTCAATCGTATCTCCGTCAGCGTAGGGATAAACGTACAGCATTCCGCTCTTGCGGTCAAGGTAGTATTCGCCGGGTACGTCAAGCTCTTCGAGAACATTGTAGAGGTAGTAATCCGCACCTCTCTTGCATCCGTAACGTGCAACGAATTTCGGGAAGATTACGCGGTTCTCGGGCTTTACCGTGATCGGAGAGGAGGCATCTGCCCAGTCCTGATAGAAATAACCGAAAATCCATGCGGTCTCGGGTTCTTTCCAGTTCTTGATGCGTTTGTTGGTCTCACGGCTTATAACATACGTGCCGCCGCGGTGGTTGCGTCTGTCGTTCCAGTCGTAGAAATAATTCTGCGACGGATATTCCCATACGTCACCCATGTCAATGACATCGCTGATTTTATCATAGGAATTGTTGGGATATCTCGCGAGTATCATTCGTCTGCCGCCGGAGAATACTTCGAGATTGATCCCGAGTTTTGCGTCATCGTATTTGTCAGCCGTGCTGTACGACCCGATCGGGTAAACATCCCCCCAGTCGTCGTGCGTAAAGCCGTACTCTTTCAGATCAATCACGCGAACCTTTGCCGCCGCCTCGGGTGTGAGCCGTGACGCAATATCCTCGGGGATATCCTTCGTGTCGGCGTACGCTACATCAAGACCGCCCGTGAGAACAGCACCTTCGCCGATGTAGGTTGTGCCGTTGTCACGGGAATCAAATTCAAGCGATTCGCGGTAGATACCGGCTTCAACGATGACAGTCGAGCCCGGGTTTTCTCGCGCGATTACCTGAGCCTCGGAAATGGTTCCGATCTTTCCGTTTTTCGATACTCTGATAGTGTTGTTTTCCATGATCAAGCTCCTTAATGGAAAAATATAGTTAAATTATAATAGCATAACACATGAATAAAAGCAATAGTTTGGGGGGATTTTAATATTGTAAATTTTTTATGATAAATTAATAAAATCCCATTGACTTGTATGAGTTTTTGCGTTATATTATAT
>CAZPPN010000229.1:2343-3630 GCA_964588425.1 uncultured Ruminococcus sp.
AATAAAATATTATTTTCATATAACGGAGGACATAACAATGGCAAATCCCTACGCAGGAACAAAAACCGAGAAGAATCTCTGGGAAGCATTCGCAGGTGAATCTCAGGCGAGAAACAAGTACACATACTTCGCGTCTGCCGCAAAGAAAGCGGGATACGAACAGATAGCTGAAATTTTCCAGAAGACAGCAGATAACGAAAAGGAACACGCAAAGCTCTGGTTCAAGGCTCTCGGGGAACTCGGCGGAACAGAAGAAAACCTCAAGCACGCAGCGGAAGGCGAGAATTACGAATGGACTGATATGTACGACCGCATGGCGAAGGAAGCAGATGAAGAAGGCTTTACCGAACTCGCAGCTCAGTTCCGTGCAGTTGCTGCTATTGAGAAGACACACGAGGAGAGATACCGCGCGCTTCTCAAGAATATCGAGATGAAAGAAGTATTCGAAAAGAGCGGTGTAACAGTATGGGAATGTCGTAACTGCGGTCACATCGTTGTCGGTACAAAAGCTCCCGAGCTCTGCCCCGTATGCAAGCATCCTCAGGCATACTTTGAAATCAGAAAAGAGAATTATTGATCGAATAAAAGATCGAGCTGTACAACGGACTGGTGTACAAGGGATAAACTGATTGATTTGCTGTTTCTGTTAATTTTCGGAGACAGCAAATTTTTTTGTAAAATGAGTTAACCGAATCGTTTCATACGGTACTATATTTATGAAAGCTTTCAAAAACCGTAAAAAAGGAGGATACAGCGGATGCGATCAAGAGCGGCTGAATTTGTCGAGGAAAATCTGAAAACAATTTTTGCCTATGCATTGTCACGTGTTTCCGACAAAGACGATGCCGACGATCTGACAAACGATATTGTTCTTGCAATTCTCGCGAGTGAGGATAAGATAAAGAACAGCGATGCGTTTTACGGGTATGTGTGGTCGATTGCCTCAAATACCTGTAAAAAGTTTATTCACCGCAAATACCGCCGTCAGACAAGTGAGATCGACGAAAGTATTCCCGATTTCGAAGATTTTACAGACGATATTATCGCGAAAGAAGAAATTGCACGTTTGCGCCGTGAAATAGCACTTCTGTCGAAAGAGTACAGAAACTGTACGGTTGCATATTACTATGACGAAATGTCATGCTCCGAGATTTCTGCCAAATACGGTATATCAATTGATATGGTGAAGTATTATCTGTTCAAAACAAGAAAAATTTTGAAAGAGGGTATCAGTATGGAAAGAGAATTCGGTGAAAAGAGCTTCAGACCGTCTCCATTTGAGTTCGT
>CAZPPN010000230.1:0-3625 GCA_964588425.1 uncultured Ruminococcus sp.
AAAGCCATTCTTACCGCCCCCTTGGTTTATGTGTATTATATCTATTATACCATGTAATTTTGAATAAATCAAGAGCGGAATTAATACTTCCTGCGATACTTCCTGCAAATCAGGTACTCCATATCAAGCGAGACATCCTATCACTCGCCAATCATCCAGCACTCCGTGAGAGATTTTTCATCCCATGTTTTGCCGGCGGAAGCATAGTCGATCAGCTTTATTACACCGCCGTCTGCTGTCTCCGCTTCCCACGCGCACTGAACCGCGAAACCGGGTTTCTCCGCTCTGTGCAGGATCGGTCTGCCGTCACTGTCGAGTTTCAGCGATACAGCTCCGCCGACATCATCCGAAACTCTCGCGTCGCGTGCAAGGACGATCGGACCGCGTGTGACTGCGATATGCTTCTCGCTGTCCGGATCATCGTCAATATACGTGCCGCAGTGAAGCTGTACTGCCATATCGAATGTTATATCAATCATGTCGCCGTCGTGCCATACTCTGCCGATGTGGATGAACTCGCCCCTTGATACGGTTTCCAGCTCGTGTCCGTTTACCCTTACCGAAGTTTTTCCGCTGAATGCAGGGATTCTGAGAGTTACAGTGAAGTATTCCGGTGCAATCAGCCCGAGCCTCACCGACACATCTCCGTCAGCCGGATAATCCGATTCTGTCTCGACAACGCAGGTTACTCCGGCCGGTGTGGGAATCTCGCATCTTCCGGGGATGTAGTAATTGATCGCAAATCCCGTATTCGAGAGAAGCACGTTTGTGAGCGGAACAAGAGCAATTCCGGCAGCTCCGATGCACGCACAGCATCCGTAATACGCGGTGTTGTCTTCCATGTACTTCAGACCGCCCGTGAGACGTCCTCTGATATGAGCGCGGAGGGGGCTGTACGAATCGAACGGAAGACCGAGGTTGGTTGTACATCCTTCCGTATTCACAGCACCATAGAGCGCATTGAACGCAGCTTTTTCGATCTCGTCAGCGTACACAGATTCACCCGTGAGCATGAGCATCTGTGAGCAAAGCTTCATCCACGTTACGGTAACGCAAGTCTCCTGCATGATGCCGTCGTATTTTGTGTAAGTTTGACGTACTGCGGAATTGTCGAGCAGTTCATGCGTACATCCGGCGCATCCGATCACGGTGATATCGGAATCTCTGAGCATAAGAGCGAAATTGTGTGCTGCCCTGAGCCATTTTTCTTCCTTTGTTACACGGAAATACTCGATCAGTCCCTCGAAGCACGACATAAGCTCATACGCCTTGTAATCTGGGTATTCAAACGGGAATTTCTCACCTGCGAGAGCGAAATCAAAGATATTTCCGTTCTTCGATCCGCCGTTTTCTATAATATATTCCGCGAAATCAAGATATCTCTCCTCACCGGTTGCGTTGTAAAGGCGCACATACGGCTCGAGGATGGATGAGGAGTTGATACCGCCCCAATGACGTGATGCATCTACGATATTCTTCTTGCCATCGCCGTTTCCGATGTGTTCGATAATGTAGTCGGCATGGCGTTTGCAGGCTTCGATTATTGCGCCGCGGAGAGATTCATCGGTGCAGATTTCGTGGAAATGAAGCATTCCGAGTAGGACATATTTTCTTCCCCAGAGATCCCATCCGTCAAATTCCGCCTCAGTCGAGTAGGTCGTGATACGTCCCATGCCGTCCTGAGCCGATAGAAGATCGCGGACAGTTTCGGTGAGGATTGAGTACAGCTCACTGTCTTTTGTGTAGAGATAAGTTAGGCACGCGCCTCGCATCATCTTTCCCCAGTATTCGCATCTCCATCCTGCGTCCGCGTCATCGGGATTCGATCTGAACTGGCGGACAAAGAGTTTCCACAGCTCCGTATCCTTAAGCTGAATCTTTTCGATAAGGTGAGCCATGCTGTCGGAAATACCGCTGTATTCTGCTTTCGCCGCGCCGTACATAAAATATGCATCGGTCTCAAGCCGCGGCAGGTACTGTGCGTTGTCGATATAGTATGATCTGAGATTATTGTTCATAAAAACCTCCGTTTGCAGAAAAAGAGAAGCTCGAGCCTCCCTTTTTCAATTTGTTAAATTATTAAAACTCAGTCAGTCCGAGAGCCTTGAGATAATCGTAGCTCTTCTTGAGGCAGTCGAACGGATTCTCGCCGTTGCAGTCGTCCTGCTCGATATACGCATACTTTGTACCGGCAGCCTCAAATGCGGGGATGATCTTTTCGAAATCGAGACGGTTTCCGCCGCCGACCCATGACATCTTGGTTTCGCCCGCTTCGTTCACGAACATATCCTTGAAATGAACGACGGGGAGTCTGCCCTTGAGGTACTTGATTTCTTCAACGACATCAGCACCACCGTACTTTACCCAGTATGTATCGAGTGTGAATCCCATTTCAGCTGCGGTAAATTCTTCCGCCATGCGGTGGAGAAGAGGTGTGCCGTCTTCGTATTTTTCCTTATATTCTTCACTGTGGTTATGATACATGAACTGGAGACCTGCTGCCGCAATTTTCTGAACAGCCGGCTTGAAATCACGTTTGAAATCGTTTTCGTACTTCGCGAGCTTGCTTTCACCGCCCATACCGCCGAGACCTATGCAGTCACAGCCGAATATCTTATGCGCTTCGATGAGCTTATCGGTTTCTTTCACTATTGTATCGTATCCGTTATGGGTAAGACCGATATGGAGACCGTTTTTCTTCAGCTCATCAGCGAGCCACTGAGCTTCGTAGGGGCAGGTACCGGAAATTTGGACTGTGGTATATCCCATATCCGCAACCTTTTTAAGTGAATCGGAAAAATCATCGAGTGTTTTGCAGAATTCACGGATTGTATAGAACTGTACGCCGACTTTCATTTTTTATCTCCTTATGCAAAGAAAAATTATTTCACATATATTATCCGACTTTTTCGTGTTTTTGTCAATAGAAAACTGTACGATTTATTAATTTCACAAAAAATAATCTTCTCACACGAATAAATATCTTTCATCGGTACAGACTAACCGTTGAATACAAATGCGGAGGAATCAGCAAATGAAAAAACTCACACACACGGTGACGGACAAAAACGGAGTTCACGCAAGACCGGCAGGTGTTCTTGTAAAGGCTGCAGACGGGTTCAGGTCATTGATCACGATTTCCTGCAGCGGGAGGTCAAGTGACTGCAAAAAGCTGCTGAGAATCATGGCGATGGGGATCAAGCACGGCGAAGTGATCGAAATATGCGCTGACGGCGAGGATGAGGATGAAGCAATCGAAGCTATCGGTGAAGTCATACGGGAGATTGGATTATAACAAAACAAAAGCTGACGCGGAATCGAGTGAAACCGGAGTCAGCCTTGATTTATTCGGTTACTGGGTTATTCGAGTTGCTCGTCCGAAATTACTTTTTGGGAACAAGAACTTCCATGCCGCCCATGTACGGTCTGAGAGCTTCGGGGATCTTAACTGTACCGTCAGCGCAGAGGTTATTTTCGAGGAACGCGATGAGCATTCTCGGCGGAGCGACTACTGTATTATTGAGTGTATGAGCGAGGTACTTCTTGCCGTCATCGTTTACGCGGATTCTGAGACGTCTTGCCTGAGCGTCACCGAGGTTGGAGCAGGATCCGACTTCGAAGTACT
>CAZPPN010000231.1:0-3614 GCA_964588425.1 uncultured Ruminococcus sp.
CCAACCATGAACCAGCCTTTGTCGATGTCGGGGGAGAGGGCAGCCTGATAGTTGATCGAAAAGCTCTCGTCAACCATGCCGTATATCATGTAGAATTTCTTCCGGCCCGTACCTTTGAATCGGTCGAGCATTGTGATTCCGTAGAAGAGATAGCGTGCGCCGGTGATGAATGCGATTGTGAACGCGTTGACGGGATCGAACACTCCGGTCGCGAGTCCGACAGCAATGATCTCGGCAGAACCTGAGAAGATCGTCAGATTCATGATAAGCGAGAGCCACAGAGGGAGTCCCGATTTGTTGAGATAAATGCCGTATGTCATTCCGAGGAAGCAGTATCCGGCGAAAACGGGGAGTGTTCTCGGAAATGCCGCCACAAAAGCACGTTTGATTTTATTGTCTGTACGCATTTTTCGATGCCTTTCTTTGTTATATCACATCTTTATATTATATACCAATCTGTCCGAGCAGTCAAGGGGAGAAGTGGAATTTTGCAATATCGAAGAATTGTGCAGAAAATCAAAGAATAGTGCATGAGAAATAGATTTACAAATTTTTTGGATTGTGATATAATGAAGTTGTAATATTTAGTATTATTCATATTGCAAAAATAAAAAACAGAAGGAGATACGTCATGAAAAAACTGCGCACAATCATCGCATTGCTGTTGGCATCTTCACAGATCGCGCTCCTTGCAGCCTGCGGAGAAGCACCTGTATCTGAGAACAAACCAATCCCTGAATCCGATGCCGTATCGGGTGAGAGCGAAACCGTCGAGACCGAGCCTGTACATCAGTACATAAACAAGCTCCCCGAGGCAAACTACAATAACGAAGACTTCAACATTTTCACAATGTTTCCCGAGGCTCTGAAAGATCACTTCTACGCCGAGGATTACACCGGTGAAGTTGTGAACGATATGGTTTACCAGAGAAATCTCGAGATTGAAGAACGCTACGGCGTGAAGTTTGATTTTTACGAAATCAACTGGGCCGGTGACGAGGGACAGCACGAACTCCGCAACCTCTATACATCAATGGACGATACATACGAGCTTTACACAGCTCCTCACAACAGAATGGGCAGCTTCATGCTCCAGAGATATTTCTACAATATCAACGATATTCCCGAAATTGATCTCTCCCAGCCTTATTATGTATCACAGGCTAACGAGGCACTCTCCATCGGTGACAGTACAATGCTTGTGTTCGGTGACTTCTGCGACTCGCTTATCAGTATGTCGTGGGTTTACCTCTTCAATAAGAAACTCGTGGATGTTTACAACCTCGGCAATCTTTACGATGTTGTCGACGAGGGCAAGTGGACTTACGATTACTTCTATTCGCTCATCGAGGATGTAAGAGTAGACCTCAATGGCGACGGTGTGTACGGTGGTTCCGATTTCTATGGTTATGTCGGTGATAAGGAATGTACAGTTGACTCCTATGCGCGTACATTCCACATGACAGCTATCGCAAAGAATGAGAACAACTATCCTGTTCTTGATTTCTATTCCGAAGATGCTCTCAAGGGATACGAACTTATCTACAAACTCTGCTACGGCACAAACGGTGCATATATGCAAAACGGTGCGTGGGGCGGTGTAACTGGACAGTTTGCTCCCGGCAACGCGATTTTTGCAAACGCATCCATGTTTCAGCTTTATGAAGATGCTCTGAGAGATATGGAAGATCCATACGGTGTTCTGCCTTACCCCAAGATGTACGAGTCTGATGACTACACATCCTACCTCGACGGTACATTCTCTTCTCAGATGATTCTTTACTGCACACCGGAAGAAAAGCTCCCCATGTGTGCGACAATCATGAACGCACTCAACGCATACTCCAAGGAATATGTAATCCCCGCAGTCTACGAAACAACGCTCAAGCTCAAGTCATCTCACGACCCCGACTCTCCGAGAATGCTTGACATCGCTCTTGCCGGCAGACGCTTCTCCTTTGACTCAATGGATGAAGAGGAATTCTATCTTGCGCCTATTCAGGTTATCAGAAACAACATCAACAAGAATGTCGAGAATATTTCATCCTACTACGCGAAGGTTGAAAAGCTCTGCAACAAACGACTTGATAAACTGATTTCGATTTACGAAAATGAGGAATAATTCTACAAAAATGATATAATCTCCATACTGCCTGCGGTCACCACGATCACGGGCAGTTTTTCGTTTCCGACATCCGGGAGTTATTTGTAAAATGCGATTGACTTTTTTTATAAATTCGGTTATAATATTTTTGTTAAAGGAAAACAAAAAGGAGAATCCGTATGCTAAAACGCTTCATCGCCTACTACAAGCCGCATCGAAAGATATTCGTCCTCGATATGCTGGCATCGCTTGTCGTCTCGCTTATCGGTATCGTTTACCCGATCGTGACGCGGACAATGCTCAACGACCTCATTCCGAACAAGAACTACCGCATGATCGTAATTTTCGGACTCACACTTCTCGCGCTCTACGGAGTGAGAATGCTTCTCAATTTCTACATTCAATATATAGGTCATGTTATGGGTGTCAGAATGCAGGCACAGATGCGAAGCGATATGTTTAGACATCTCGAATGTCTGCCGTACAGCTTCTACGACAACCACGAGACGGGTAAGATCATGTCACGCATGACGAACGATCTTATGGATATCTCCGAGCTTGCACACCACGGACCGGAGAATCTCATTATTTCCTCGATCTCGATCATTACATCGTTCATTTACCTTTCGATGATCAATATCTGGCTGACTCTTATCATTTTCGCGGCAGTTCCTTTCCTTTTAATAATTACAATGGTACTCCGCAAAAGGATGCGCGATGCTTTCACGAAATCCCGTCAGTCCGTAGCTGTGATAAACGCATCCCTTGAATCGAGCATCTCCGGTATCCGAGTCACAAAGGCATTCACCAACGCTGACAAGGAAGCTGAAAAGTTCGAGGTCGGCAACGGTGAGTTCATCGAAGCCAGACGCGAGGCGTACAAAGCGATGGGACAGTTCCATTCGGGCACATCATTCATCACCGATGTGTTCAACGTCATCATCCTCATCGCGGGCGGTCTGTTCCTCTACGGCGGCAGCATCAGCTTCGGTGACTATTCAGCATTTGTCGTTTCCGTGAGTATGTTCATCTCACCCGTAATGACGCTTATCAACTTCATGGAGCAGTATCAGAACGGCGTCACGGGATTTGAGAGATTTCTCGAGATCATCGACACCGAGCCGGAAAAGGATTCTCCCGACGCACGGGACATCGGCAAGGTTGAGGGGCATATTGAGCTGAAAAATGTCACATACGGCTACGAGGGCGAGGAAGGCAAAGAAGTTCTCAGAGGTCTCAGTCTCGACATCGGCAAAGGCAAGACATTCGCGCTTGTCGGACCGTCCGGCGGTGGTAAGACAACGATCTGCCACCTGATCCCGCATTTCTACGATTTCAACAAGGGCGAGATTCTGATTGACGGCGTTGAGATTCACGATATCACAATGGAATCGCTCCGACGCAATATCGGCATCGTGCAGCAGGATATCTACCTGTTCAACGCGAGCATCAGAGACAATATCCTCTACGGCAGACTTGACGCAACTGAAGAAGAAGTTTACGAAGCCGC
>CAZPPN010000232.1:0-3614 GCA_964588425.1 uncultured Ruminococcus sp.
CATTCCCAGCCTGAGACTGCGGCTGGTGTAAGTCCAAGCAGATCGGCAAGCTGTTCCTGCGTCATATCCTGCTCACGGCGCAGTTTTTTAATAGTTGATCCTATTGACATGGTGTTTTCTCCTTTGATATAGTTGTTTCCGGTACCGTTGACTATATTATACAGGAGAAAGCCTGCGGTTTTAAGTCGGTGTTCGTGTGATCCGGGTATAGTTTGGCTTGATTTTTCGATTATTGCTGTACCTGCCACCCCATGCACTCCGCAATGTAGTTTTTCAGCAGTTCCACATATCTTTCTCCCATTCGGCTGAAGGGACGGTCGGACGGGGTGATGTACCCGATTTCCATGGTCTGCGGACTGTCGAGCGGAACTGAGACGATATCCGTGCCGTTGAGATCACTGCTGAGCACACCGGACGAGATCGTATATCCGTTCAGTCCGATCAGCAGGTTGAACAGGGTCGCGCGGTCGGTGACGATGATGCTCTTCGGGCTCTCTTCCGTGCTGTGCAGTTCCTCGGAGAAGTAGAATGAGTTGCCCTCGCCCTGCTCGAATGTCAGACGCGGATATTCTCTCAGATCATCGAGTGTGACGAGCTGTTTATGTGCGAGCGGGTTGCTGCGGCTGACGAACACGTGGGGGGATGCTGTGAAAAGGGGAGTGAATCGCAGATCTGCGGTGCGGATGATACGGAGCATGATATCGCGGTTGAACTCGCTGAGGTAGATGACGCCCAGCTCACTGCGTGACGTTCGGACATCCTCGATGATATCGTTTGTGCGTGACTCGCGCAGGGTGAACTCGTATTTGTTCTCGCCGTAGTCTTTCACAAGATCCACGAATGCGTTGACGACGAATGCGTAGTGCTGTGCCGAGATCGAGAACACACGGCGTGCGGCTTCCTTGTGCTTGTACTGCTGTTCAAGAAGCTCGGTCTGCTCAATCACCTGACGGGCGTATGAGAGAAAACGCGAGCCTTCTTCTGAGAGGTACACACCGCGGCTGCTCCGGCAGAATATTGTGATTCCCATCTCGTTTTCAAGCTCGGATACGGATTTGGACAGACTCGGCTGTGCGACAAGGAGCTTCTGTGCCGCCGCTGTGATCGATCCGCATTCCGCGATTGTGATGATGTATTTAAGCTGCTGAAGTGTCATGACGTTTTACGCTTTTCTTAAGTGTTCGGTGAACTTCGGACCCCACCACTGCTCATAGCCGATTTTTGTGGGATGTACGGGATCATTCATGAACACGGCGTAGTCTTCATCGCTGACGGAACGCATCTCGCTGTCATTCCAGAGGTCAATTACGCCGATATTCCATTTGCGGCTGATCTCGAAGAGCTTGTCGACCATTGTCTGATAGTGCGGATTGTCGAAATATGTACCCGTGTAGAACGAGATCGGGCAGTTCCACTTTTCGCGTGCGGCGGAGATGATGAACTCGATTGCTCCGAGGGTGGTTTTTGTGTCAAAATCAGCGCGGTCGAGGGAGTCTGAGATCACGCCCAGCTCAAGGCATCGTCCGGCATCGTTGGTTGAGAGCTGTACGACGAAGTGATCGCATTTTTCCTGTGATTCCATCTCGCAGAGCATACGGCTGACGTAGGATGTTTCGTCCGTGTTTGCGAGAGTTGTGCCGCTTACTGCCCATTTAACGACATCGGCGTCTGTTGTTTCGCGGAGATATTCGCACATTGAGAAGCCGCCGGCAGCCGAGCCGTATGTTACAGATGAGCCGAGGAATACGAGTGTTTTGTTTTTCAGTTCCATAGATATGATTTCCTTTCGTTTGTCCGAGCGTTTATCCGAGCAGGACGTCCGTGATGAGCATAAGACAGAATCCGATGAGAAGCGAGTATGTTGCGCCCCGTTCGCTTCCGTGGGCGTGGGTTTCGGGGATCATCTCGTCGCTCACAACGTACAGCATCGTTCCTCCTGCAAATGCGAGCGCGAAGGGAAGGATGGCTGACGCGAGGCTTACGGCGAAATATCCGATGAATGTGCCTACGACCTCGACCAGACCCGTGATCATGGCGCATATGAAAGTCTTTTTCGGCGTCACTCCTGCTGCGAGCATGGGGCCGATGATTACCATACCCTCGGGGATATTCTGGAGCGCGATACCGCCTGCGATCATCAGAGCCTGTGATGTGTTGCCCGATCCGAAGCCGACACCTGCCGCAATACCTTCGGGGAGATTATGGATCGCGATTGCGGTGACGAAGAGGAGAACTTTGCTGAGATTGGCGTTATGGTGTTCTTCGGTATCTCCGCCGACCATTTTATGAAGATGCGGAACGAGCTTGTCGATAAGGTTGAGACAGAGCGCGCCTGCAAATATGCCTGCGATTGTGATGATGAGACCGTATTTTCCGCCGTATTCGAGTGAGGGCAGCACAAGTCCGAGGATCGCCGCCGAGAGCATGACCCCTGCCGCGAACGAGAGGACTATGTCGGAGAATTTGTGCGATATTTTTTTGAAGATAAATCCGATCGCCGAGCCGAAGACTGTTGCGCCGCCGACTCCGAGAGCGGTTAGAAGAACCATTTCCATATTTGTGACCGTGCCTTTCTTTACATTTGCGGAGAATTTTCAGAAAACACAACTGATACCAGTCGCAGATGGGTTTGAAAACAGCTCCGCTGCGCTGTCAGTTCATTTTGTTTTCGGATTTTACTCCTGTAAAAAACAAAACAGAGATCGGTGAGCCGTATTTGCGATGCGGACAGACCGATACTCTGTTTATTGTTGTTTTATACTTTTTCGTGTCCCATCATGATGTCGGAGATGATTCCGAGGACTTTGTCATGACATCCTCCGCATCCCGTGGAGCAGTGGGTTACTTTCTTTACATCTTCGAACGCTTCGAGAACGTCATCGAACTTCTTCATTTCCTGAAGTGCGTTCGCGATGTCGAAAAAGCTGACTTTTTTACAGTTGCATACCATGTAGTTTTCTTTCATGATAAGTTTTCCTTTCGCCGGATATTATTAAAGTACAAGTGAGGGAGCTGCGTATACTCTTGTGCCGAGTTCCTGATTGAGCATATAGAGGCTCTTGGGGTCAGAACCGAACAGTTCCATCTTTGCGATCATGTCTGTTGCGTTCTTTTCTTCTTCGCCCTGTTCCTTAACGAACCAGTCGAGGAACTGCATTGTACGGAAATCCTTTGATGCGTATGCTTCGGCGTAGATGTCGTTGATGAGGGATGTTACGTAGATCTCGTGATTCAGGCTTGCCTTGAGTGCGTCCATGTCGCATTCGATCTTTGCCTCGGGCTTGGCGATAGCTTCGAGAGTAACCTTTGCGTCATTGTTCTGGAGATACTGATAGAACAGCATTGCGTGGTCTCTTTCTTCCTGTGCCTGGATCATGTACCAGTTTGCGAATCCGTCAAGGTTTCTGTCATTGAAATAGTTGGAGATCTCGAGGTAGAGATAAGCGGAATAGAATTCTTTGTTGATCTGAGCGTTGAGAAGCTCGTGTACTTTGGGGTTAAGCATTGCAAATCCTCCTATGTGGTTATAATTTTATGATTACTTTATTTCTTCAAAATCAGATGCGCCGTGCTTGCAGAGGGGGCATACGAAGTCGTCAGGGAGACTGTCGCCT
>CAZPPN010000233.1:0-3613 GCA_964588425.1 uncultured Ruminococcus sp.
ACATCGAGGAAAAGACACCCGTAACTGAAAACACGCTTTATAACATTTACTCCAGCTCCAAGGTAATCGCGTGTACTGCGGCACTCCAGTTGTTCGAGCGGGGTGAATTTGTCCTTGACGATCCGCTGTACCGCTTCTTCCCCGAGATGAAGAACCTTACTGTCGAGACAGAGAACGGCATTGTTCCTGCCAAGAATCCCATCAAAATCCGCGATCTGTTCCGTATGACATCCGGTGTCAGCGGAAGCGGTGCAGCTAATCCCGAGGGGATAATCCGCCGCGTCCTTGAGGAAAACAACGGTATTTGCCCGCTCGACAGACTGCCCGAATGTGTCGCAAGCCTTCCGCTTATGTTCGAACCCGGCACGCAGTACCACTACGGTATCTCTCATGAGCTGCTTGGCTCACTGGTTGCAAAAATATCGGGAATGTCATTTACCGCGTATCTGAAAAAGTATATCTTCGAGCCGCTCGGCATGACAAACACCGCGTTCAGTCTTGATGACTGTGCCTCAAAGGATCTTGCGGTCCAGTATGAATACAACAGAGAAACAGGCGAGAAGAAAAACCTCGGCGCACCCAACTGTCTGCTGCCCCCGTTCCTGAAAGAAAGCGGCACGGGCGGTATGATCTCGTCCGTAGATGACTACAATAAGTTCCAGGAAGCACTCTGCAAAGGGGACATCATTCTTCGCCGCGCGACAATCAATCTTATGCGTCAGGATCAGTTGTCGGGCAAACTGCGTGAGGGATACGGCGGAACGGTTATGGGATGGGGGTACGGTCTCGGCGTGCGTATGTACATTGATCCCGGTATGTGCGGTATGCCGATCGCCGATTTCAAACCGGGCTTTACACCGTTCGGCTGGGGCGGTGCCGCAGGTACATACGGTTCCATCGACCCCGAAAACGAAATCACGATCTTCTATGCACAGCACGCGTTCAATACCGATGAAGGATACACACACAACGGTCTGCGCAATATTATCTACGCACATCTGCTGTGATGTGATCGCGTGATCTTGTTATAGTCAGAACTTAATAGAAAAATGAGCCTTGCCGTTTGGATGACTTGATCTTCACGGAAGGCTCGTTTTGTTGTTTATTTCAATTTTGTGCCGCACCACCTGCATTTTGCTGTTTTCGCCGGATATACTCTCGCGCATTGCGGACAGAATATCTCATCGTCCGGCAGGGAAGTCTTGATCGGATATCTGAACGCCGACAGCTTCAGCACACGGTCGCCTTTTTTGTAAGGGAGGTCGGTGATGCCGGGGAATTCAAATCTGATACTGTCTCCCCGGGATGTTCGCAGATACAGGACAGATGTTTTTTCTGTTACCATTCGGTTAGCTGCCTTTACTCGTGATTGCCCCACACCGCGTGCAGCTCCTGTACTTTTTGCTTTTATGATTTCTTCAAGCCGGACATCAGCTACATTCGCATAGTATGTCTTCCCGAAAAATCTCTCATGCATCCTTAGCGGATAGAACGGTACGATCAGCAGAGCTGTAAAGAACGCGGCGCTCGGAGAGAGAAGATCACGCCCGGATGTGTACGCCCAAATAAGCCACAGCGCAATGTCAGCCGCGAACCATACTGCGGTGAATATGATTCCTGTGACAATTTTGTTTTTGTTGATTTTCTTCAGACGTTCCTCGGTGCGTTTCGGGAATGTATCGCGCAGAATTTCTTCTTTGACGGTCGCGTTGTCCTCATAGGAGTATTCCGCAGAACCGAATCTGGTTTTCGACATCAGGATATCGTTTTTTTCTTCGTTCTTTATGTGACGGATCGTCTTGCCGTGACCGATGAAATATCCGAGGAAACATACCGCTGTGAGAAGAAGTATGTAAACCGAAATCGACGCTATTGTATCCTCGAGCGGCAGGACAAGAACATCATATGAGAAAATCGTATGCACACTTCCAGTGAGATAACGTGCGATATACTGAACCGGACCGGCGATAAAGAGCGTCTGAATTGTAGCAAACGACAGGGACAGGCAGAGAAGTCCGTGCAGAATGCTGCCGCCGAGGATGCTCACCAGCATGACTGAGATATCAATGTCGGTTTTTCTGCTGTGATTGTATCTGTGTTCAGCCGCACGCGCTGCTGTCATTTTTGCACCGTAATAAATACCGATGCCGCACACGAGCATTGATACGAACGCGAGAAGAAGCCATACCCTTGAACTGATTTCGGCTGTATAGTATTTCGGAGTGTTTCCGGTGAGGGTAACAAGCCATCCGAAACCGTAGACGAACACATTTGACACAGTTCCGAGAACGGTCTCGCCGAAAAAGATCAGAATTGCGTTTGTGACAGCGAGTTTCCACAGCTTCGCCGTCTGTGATTCGCCTTTGCGGTATTCTTTCTCACGCTTCAGTCTGGAGCGCTTTTCGTCTGCTGTTTCATACTGCATCGGATCAATGTGATTTCTGTTGTCTTCGCTGTTTTTCATAGCAGCACCTCATCTGTGTGTTAGTCAGCAGGTTTATCTTGTAATAATTATAACACACGTTCATGTGACTGTCAATAGCAATTCTGCGAAAATAAGATATTTTAACATGATTTCGACAAAAAAGAGAGCCGACCTCGTAGATACGAGTGACTCTCTGATGTTTGTTATGGATTTTTTATTGATCAGTTATCGTTGTACATCGTTCTTTCAACAGCCTTGTGCCAGCCCTCCATGAGCTCGTCTTTCTTTTCGTCCGTGATCGAGGGAACGAACTTCTTGTCAAGACTCCACGCTCTCTGAAGCTCATCGAGGGATGCCCAGAAACCGACAGCGAGACCTGCGAGATAAGCCGCGCCGAGAGCTGTTGTTTCACGGATCACGGGACGCATTACGGTTTTGCCGATAACGTCAGCCTGGAACTGCATGAGGAAGTTGTCACGTGTCGCGCCGCCGTCTACTTTGAGTGTGCGGATAACGTCGCCTGTGTCCTTTTCCATAGCTTCGATGAGATCGGCGGACTGGTATGCGATAGCTTCCTCAGCGGCACGCACGATGTGTTCACGCTTTGTACCTCTTGTCATACCCGTGAGGCTCGCTCTTGCGTACATATCCCAGTAGGGAGCGCCGAGACCGTTGAATGCAGGTACGAGATAAACTCCGCCTGTGTCCGGAACCTTGGATGCATAGTATTCGGCATCACGGCTTTCTGTGAAGAATCTCAGCTCGTCACGGAGCCACTGGATAACGCTACCTGCCGAGAATACGCTTCCTTCAAGTGCGTACTGAACATCCTGACCCTTGAGAGATGCCGCGATTGTTGCAACAAGTCCGTTTTCGCTGTAACGGCGTGTGCTGCCTGTGTTCATCAGAAGGAAGCAGCCTGTACCGTATGTATTCTTAGCGTCGCCTGCGTGGTAGCATCCCTGACCGAAGAGTGAGGACTGCTGGTCGCCCGCAACACCCGCAACGGGGATCTTTGTGCCGTCAACATTCGCGTAGCCGTAGATTTCAGATGAGCTTTTTACTTCGGGAAGCATGGACTTGGGAATATCGAACAGCTTGAGAAGATCTTCATCCCAGCAGCAGTCGTTGATGTTGTAGAGCATCGTACGGGAAGCGTTTGTGCGGTCGGTAGCGTGCTCCCCTGTC
>CAZPPN010000234.1:0-3609 GCA_964588425.1 uncultured Ruminococcus sp.
TTTCAGCCGTAATCTATGGCGAGTGCTTCACTTGAAGTAAGGCTGAGTGATCGCGTATAAATCACCGCTGACCGCGATATGGTGCAATCGGATCAAACTTCGGCTGATCCATTGGCGGTTAGCCATAATCGAACCGATACGTATCACTATCAACTGAAAGTACGATTTCAGCCAAAGCAAGCCGGGTGATTCACAAGAGGTGGCGGCTTGTTATACGAAGTATAACGGCACCTCATTGTGCGCCATCCGCCTACCCATACATGGGTTTGGAGCAACAAACTAACGCCCTACGCGAAGTAGATCACTGTAATATTAAGCTAAAAGCGAAACGCCCAGTGCCCCCCGAGCTGTCAAAGAAGCTCAGCAGAAACTTCCCCACCCGCACCGACTTCAAGAAGCAGCGCAGCAGTAGACCCGTGAACCAGCATATCCCTCACCTGCGCAAAAAGAATCCGCGCATATACACCGGTGAAATGGTTGCCGTCAGCATGAGCACATACAATCGCCTTCGCCTCTCGTCTCTCAATCGCTGCCTCGCAGAGACCACCGTCCACTACCTGACAGCGCATCCATTGATTCTGGTATCCCTTGAATCCTGCTCGAGCCTGATTCATGATGATGCTGCCGAATTCCGGAATCGGCGTGTGGAACATGAACATCGCAGGTACCTTCGAGCCGAATTCAGCTTCAAGTTCGCAGGATGTCCGCCAGTAGAATATCGACTGGTTGAACCGTACACCGTCCATGTAGTGCTCGCCGTAAAGCGTGTTCGCAAGACGTCCGCGGTACGGGCTGCCGTACTTCTTCTCGTATTCGCCGATCTCCCGGTGAGTGTCAAAGCAGTATATGCAGATCTCCGGCTTCGCACCTTCCCCTTCTCCCATGATCGGAAGAATGTAGTTCGAGCATCCGTCTATGCCGAAGTCGCCTGACATCGAAATGCAGTTCTCCGCAGCGGAATATACTTCCATTGCCTCGCAGTTTCTGAGACCGTTTCTGCTGTCCCTGTCACCGAATACGTGCGCCCACAGAAGTCCGCGGGATACAATAGGAGCAGTAATTATGTCAAGTACAGCTTTCAGATCTTCTTTTGAGGGAATCCCCGTGGTTACGTTTCCGTTGAAGAATACAAGATCGGGGTTTGTCTTTTCTATGTATGCGTCTATCGCACCGCGGATCTCTTCGCAGTTGTCTTTTCCGGCAAAAAGCGAGCCGAATGTGAGAATCTTGAATTTGCCGTCCTTGAGTCTGAGATCAGCTTTGGTTTTGAGTATGTTAGTGAGTTTTTCGTTCATTTTTATTTGTACCGGACCTTTCTGAATTGACTTGTGTCGTGCCTTTCAAACCGATCTGACCTATTACGGACAGAAGTCGTTCGCACCGGCAATTGCTTCGGGAGGCAGGAGATCCTTGATGTAAACGTGCTTCGTTTCGTAGTATGTGGGGTCGTTTGCGTCAAATTCCATAAGCCGTCCGCCGCGTACCCTGTTGTCACCGTATACATCAAATCCGAGACCGGCATCTTCCGTGAGTCTGATTCCCATGTATGTTCCGCTGATCGAGTTGATGTGGTCGTGACCGGCTACCATCTCGCGGATGTCGCCTCTTTCGTAAGCCGCCGCGAAAAGTCCGCTGTTCAGTGCAGCACCGCCGATGCTCTCAGCAAGCTCGCCTGTCGCACCGGTGAGATATGTGTTCGCAGGAATGAGGAACATCTCCGCAACGGGAGCGTGCATGATCATGACACCCGGTATTTTGCGTCCGTAGTGCTCCTCGAGGGCAATCGAGTTTTCCCAGTACCATGCAGTCTGGTTGAAGTTGACGGAGTCGTAGTTTCCGAATGTGTGATGCAGGTTCGGCCATGCAACCTCAGACGGGTTGAGTCCGTGTCTTGCGGCATATCCGCTCAGTCCCATGTGCGAGTCGAATGCCCATATCATGCATACGGGACCCTTCGATCTGTCTCCGCCGTGAGGCCATACGGGGATCGCATATGTTCCGTAGCCGGAGAGCCAGTCAAGACCGCGGCGGGAGAGGTTCATCGGGAATTCATTGAACACGCGTGTGGGAATACCTGCTTCTCTGTCGTGGTTTCCGGGTACGTGCGCCCATGCGATCTTTTCTTTTTCGCAGATTTCCATGACGTCGGCGAGATATTCTCTCAGCTTGTCGTCCGATCCGAGACCTTCCGCATCGTGTGCAAGGTCTCCGGCAATAAATACGAGATGAGGTCTGTGAGCTTTTACGAGAGCTTCAAGAGAGAGCTTGAGTCTGGGGTCCCACTGTTCGTTTCTTGCGTGGAAGTCAGATACGCAGAGTACGCGGAACTTTCCGTCCTCTCCGCAGGTGAGATCAAACTTTGATTCAAGCGTGTAGTTGAGTCCTTCAGGGAGCTTTTCGATCTCGGAAACGTCAACATATTCGTGGTAAACTTCGGCAATTCCGCTGGAGTTTACTCTGATTACAGTACCGCCGTTGATCTTCGGATCCCAGTAGCAGCCGGAACCGATCTTTGTTGTGTATGTGAGACGAATACCCTTGTACTTGATCGAGAAATTGTTTATGTGCTCGTGACCTGCGAAAGCGTGCTTTGTCGTGCCGCCTTCAAGGAGAACATCAAGTACGCCGTCCTCGAAATCGTGGCTCGCAATGCCTTCGTGACGAACGCCGAACGAATCTTTGTAGCCGTCGTTCCAGTATTTGGGCGAGTAGGATTCCTCAACGGAGAGCTTGTTGAAGTCGTATTCTTTGCTGAACGCCGCTTCCCATGCCTGACGGTACGCATAAATCGGGATGTGCGTGAAGAGAGATGTGTCGCGGCATCCCATACCTTTGAGAAGCTCGTTCTGTTCTTTGTACCATTCAAGCTGGTTTTCCCAGAGCTTTGCATAGCATTCCACGGGCTCGCCGTCGGGATCATCGGGGTTCACGAATGTTCCTCTTTCGTGAGAGTCCATCATGAAGAGAGCGTGTGCAATATTGCACTCTTCCCCATTACCTTCTTCGATAGCAATGACGTAGTTGCCGTATCCCATAGCGCGGTCGCCGTGCTCGTAGATGCAGTTTTTGTATCCGAGATACATATCGCCGATTTCAGTGAGGAATCCGTCGGGGCACTGATTGTCGTGGTTACCCCAGATAGGCGCCCACGGAATACCGAACGAATCAACAAGATCCGCGAATTCTTTGTAAGCGATTTCCTGTCCGCCGCCCCATGAGATGTCACCGGTTACGGTAATGAGGTCGGGCTTGATGCGCTTGATAAGCTCATTTGTGGTGTAAATGAGGTAAGCTCTGTCCTTGTGCATAAGACCGCGGTTCCACTCATGCGAGCCGAGCTGCGGGTCTGTGAGGTTAAGGATTATGAAGTCTTTGGAGGGAGATTTTGTGAGTTTTATCATTTTGTTTTACCTCATAAAAATAGATTGCAGAGTGCAGAGTTCAGAGTGCAGAATGCAGAGTGCAGAGTGCAGAGTGCAGAGTGCAGAGTTAAGGAAGATTTCTGGATCTCCGATCCTGAAATCATTATTATAAAGTTAAGCTGTGCATTGCAGAATTCCAATGATTTTCTGCTCGAAGAGAAGAAAATCTTCATCAACTCTGCACTCT
>CAZPPN010000235.1:0-3593 GCA_964588425.1 uncultured Ruminococcus sp.
GATTCACAAGAGGGCTCGGGCCTGAGTCCTCTTGTGCGCCCTCCGCGCAGGAGCAGAAAACGAACGCCCTACGCGTAGTAAGATCCCTGTAATAAAGCCTTCACGCTAAGTGAAAAATCACTTCTGCAGCTCGTAACAAATGCGAATGAACGTCGCAGCAGTCCAGCCCTGCTCAGCATTGCCCATTCCTTCTCCCGTCCGGGAGTTGAATAATTCGTGCAGCTGCCCGTCCGCGATCATCATCTCGTAGAAACGCTCCATCGCAATGCGGTATTCTTCGTCAAATCCGTACTTCTTCAGTACCTCAAGAAGCAGCCATGCCTCCGACATCCATGTGGGACCTCTCCACCAGTCCGCAGGATCGTATTCGGGCTGATCGTACGCTACACACGGGAACGGAATCGCGCCGAACAGCCTGTCGGGATTGATCATCCATTCGCGGATCATCGCGTCGATCTTCTCTTCCGGAAGCGGTACTCCGCACCACAGCGGAATCAGCGCCGATGACGTTACAAGCGGTCTCTTCTCGCCGTTCACAGCAAGCGCATCGAAGAAGAAGTTCTTCTCTTCGTCGTACATATAGTCAACCATCTTCTGCGCGAGACGGTCTGCGGCTTCATCCCACTTCTTCGCCTTGCCATGGAGTCCGATGCGGCGTCCGATCTCGGCTGTGCATCTCATCTGGTTTACAACATAGCTATTCATGTCGAGAGCAAGGATCGCGCCGGAGTCGAGTCTCGGGGAGTTGTCCTGTCCTGTTTCAAGTCCGTCGTCGCACCAGATCAGTCCGTATTTTGTGATTCTCTGGTTCATCCACCAGTTGTTGTTTGCATCGAGAACCGTGAACAGGTGCTTCATCAGATTCTTGTCGGTGCAGTTTGTCCAGTCGAGGTATCTCAGCGCCGCCCATCCCACAAGCGCAGGCTGGGAATGCTTCGGTCTCTGCCAAGTGGAGCAGAGGAACTGTGCGATACGTCCGTCTTCACGGCTGTTTTCGGTAAGCTGGAGGATGGAATCTCTCGCGAGGTCGGTATTCATCAGCTCATATCCGAGGTTCTGGAATGCGCTGTCCCAGAGGAAGTGAGTCGGGTATCCGCCGCGGCTGGGGTATGACGAGATACGTCCGGCAAGCTCACCGGGTGCTTTTGTAAGGTTGAGGAGAAGTCCGCTGACAGCGAGGAGGAATGTATCCTTTGCTCTTTCGTCTTTCGGGAGCTCGAGCTTATCGCCTATGCAGTACTGAGCCCACGCGCGGAGCATCTCTCTTGCTTCATCAAACGATGCAGGTGCGGAATCGAGTTTCTTTCGTGTATCCTTTACGGAGACGTTCATAACGGAGGGGACGATTACTGCGATGATTTCACCGTTTTCGTCGGGTTTGATGAACACTCCTGCTTTTCTGTATTTGAATTCGCCCTTGAGCAGTTTCACGCCGAGCATGAAAGCGGTCTGCGGATCGGGGTCACGGTCGTCACGGTTCTTTGTATATCCGCGGATGATGGTGGATTTGGAGAATTTCTCCTCGATCCAGTTATCGCCGAGCATTTCATCAGGGTCAGCGAAGCACTTGACGGGTTCGGGAGATTTTGCGGACATGAAGTACATATCCTCCATAGGGCAGGTGAACTCAGCCTGAGCGCAGTCGGTGATGATTTTCACGCCGTCGAAGCGCTGTTCTGAGGATATGACCTTTCCGGGGAGAGTGATGAAGGCATTCCAGAGGGATCTTGTAGCTCTGTTATAGTGCAGGACGAGCTGTCCGGCTCCGGGGTAATCCTTATCGAAGCAGAGGGAGAAGTTCGAGAAGCACGGTTTGAATGATTTATTGAATTTACTGTAATCCATCTCGAGGGAGATGAGGGAGTTGATGAGGGACATTTCGTGGGGCTCCTTCTTTTCTTTATTTTCTTTCCTTTTTTATATTGCTTACAGCGGTGAAGATGAGCGATCATCGCTCGGGGGTACTCCAAGCCCATGTATGGGTAGGCGGAGGGCGTGCAGTGAAAAATCAAACTATGCTCCGCGCATCAAGATAATACCGCTTGCTCTCCGCTTCTCCCATGGAGAAAGTCTTCCTCGGCAAAGTGCCGTTCGCTTCAACATAAGAGAACAAATCGTTCTTGTCCATTCCTGCCATCAGGAAGCCGACAGAACTCGACTCCGCCGCCAGCTTCTCAAGCGATTCTTCACCGTGAATGTAGTCGCAGACCACACCCGCGTGCGCCTTGATGTATCCGTCAATAAAGTTCTGCAGACTTCCTACCGTCAGTGCGTGCGTCGGCGCGAGTGATACTTCTCTCTTCTCACCACCCGCAAGCACCGTGACTTTCTGTGAGGACGAGCAGTCAAGCGCCTTCTCAAGCTCGCCGAGAAAATCAGCAGTATCGCAGTTCTTCACTACCCTGTATATCGGCTCGAATACAAGAGACTCGTCGTGCAGATCCGTGATCTCGCAGAGCGCATATCTCGCAGGATGATCGTCTCCGCCGCCTGCCGCCTTTACGTTCTCCCAGTGTGCCTTCGCCGCCGCGAGTGAGTGGTTTCCGTCACCCATCGCGTAGATCACACCCTCGGCTGTCTCTTCGTATTCCGCGATCTTTTCCATCAGCTCACCAAGCGCGTCTCCCGTCAGCTCGTATCCGCATACGTGACCGCCGCCCTGCATCAGATCAAAATCATACGCACGGGGCAGCTCAGCCTTCTTGCCGTCAAGCCATGCGAATATGCCCAGCTTTTCGTCGATCAGGACAAGAATGTGCGGAAGCTCGATCGAAGCCGCCGCTCTTACCTTGCATCTCGGGGGGATTCTCTCGGTAACGGTCGCTTCCGTCGCGCGGATCGGTGACTTTGATCCAACGGAATAGTCGTACGCTTCAAGGTCCATCTTGCCGACAAGACCGTGGCGGATCATGCCGTTCGGGAGCGTTCTTTCAAGATAAATGATCCCGTCAAGCACCTTCATGCCGCTCTTGTCAAACGATGCCATGTTTTTCTCAATCTCAGCCTCGTGCGCTCCTTCGCGATCGGTCTCGAGGTACGCCTCGGGCTGAATATAATCGTAAGTGGACGCCGCGCCTCCGATGATATCAACGCATCTGTCCCAGTAATCCATCTCGGAAGTAAACTGGTCGCACGCGATCACCGCCCATTTTTTCATCTGTTCCGCGTCAGCCGCAAATTCCGGCAGAAGTATTTCCGCAGGCGAGAAAATTGTATGTTTTTCCATTATATAATATATATCCTTTCGGAGAAGTTCGAACGAACGAATGAATGAACAATGAAAAATTGAGGATGAATTTAGGATCGACGATCCTAAATTCCACATTAACTCTTCACTCTGCACTCTTCACTCTGCACTTATTTAAAAGCCGAAGTCCCGGCGATGCATTTCAATATGGCAATATAGTTCCATACTAAATTATACATTGTCGGGGCTGTCATGTCAACTGTTTTTTGTAAAAAGGGATCAGTTCATTTCCTCTATAAAGTAGACGTACTCGAGGGTAGCGATAGCTTCGATGATCTCTTTATGGGTTTTATATTTTTTGAGCTCGGGGCTGTTGATTGTGAGGGAGACGGTATACACGCTGAGG
>CAZPPN010000236.1:0-3592 GCA_964588425.1 uncultured Ruminococcus sp.
GAAGTCTGAGTCGTGCTTCTTTTGAAGTCCATGCGCAATGGGGTGTTATTACCGTATTGGGCGCTGTGAGAAGCGGATTGTTCGGATTTGCAGGTTCTTGTGCAAGTACGTCTGCGCCGAGTCCTCCGAGTTTTCCCGAAACAAGTGCATCGGCAACATCTATCTCGTTCAGCACGGCTCCGCGTGATGTATTTACGATAACTGCGCCGTCTTTCATTTTTGCGATCAGATCACGGTTTACCATACCGCGTGTCTCGTCTGTGAGGGGGCAATGGAACGAGATATAATCACTTTCGGCTATAACGCGGTCCGGTGTTGTGAACTCAATTCCGTCTTCGAATCCGCTTGTTTTTGATCTTCTTGTCGCTAAAACTTTCATTCCGAACGCCCGGCAGATTTTTGCGAATCTCATACCGATAGCTCCGCAGCCGTACACACCGACGGTTTTATCTTCAAGCTCTACGAATTTAGCTTCATGATATCTGAATCCGGGGATACCTGTCCACTTGCCGTTTTTCACCATATCGCGGTATCCTTCGAGATCGAATGCATTGGCAAGGAGCAATGTGAATGCGTGCTGTGCTACGGATGCCGTGGAATAACCGGGTACATTACAAACCTCGACACCGCGTTCTCTGCACTTTTCAACATCAATCATGTCATAGCCTGTTCCGAGAGCTGAGACATATTTGAGATTCGGGCAAACTGCGAGGACTGCTTCTCCGATTTTTACGCGGTTTGTAAATACGATGTCGGCATCTCCGATTTTCTCCGGTGCTTCGCTGTCGCTGAGTTTGTCATATACCTCAACCTTACCGAATTTTTCGAGGAAATCCCATGTGAGATCTCCGGGATTTACGGCGAATCCGTCTGTTACTACAATTTTCATTTTTTATCTCCTGTGTGAATTATTTTCTCATGTTTTCAAGCACCGAATATGGGATCTTCATCTCGCCGAGCCCCCGACCGATGCTGATGTGCGGCTTGAATGATCCGTGAAAATCCGTACCGCCGCTGATTTTCAGTCCGTATTTATGCGCGAGGGCTTGATATTCTGTCTGCATCTTCGGTGTGTAGTCCGTGTAGTATCCCTCGATGCCGTCAAGACCGTTTTCGGTGAGGTATCGGACAAATCCATCAAGTTCGGCATCTGTCTTTTTTGTGAGGTGCAGGTGTGCGAGATATGCCTGTCCGCCGATTTTTTTGATGAGCTGTATCGCTTCCGTATCGGTAAGAGCCTGCGTTTCGGAATATGCGGGACATCCGACATTGAGCCATTTCGCAAAGGCGTCTTTCGGTGATGCTGAATAACCTTTTTCGGTCATGATCTTCGCGATATGTGCCCGGCATAAGATTCCCGAGCCTGCCGACGCTTTTACTTCATCAATTGACACATTTATACCGTATTTTGCAAGGATTATGCAAGTTTCGGCTATACGCTTTTCTCTGATATCGCGGATATATCCGACGGCGGAGTGAAGATGGGGTGAATCGGGATCTATAAAATAACCGAGGATATGTGTTTCTGTGTCAGATGCGGCGGAAAATTCTATCGCGGGAATCACTTCGACGTTTGCCGATATTCCTTCTGCAATTGCCGATTTTACTCCGTCTACGGTATCGTGATCCGAAACAGCTATTACGGAGAGTCCGGAATCGGCAGCGTGTCTGACAAGCTCGGCAGGTGTCATTGAACCGTCAGAAAATTTTGTGTGGGTATGCAGATCTATCAGTCTTTCCATTTTGTCCGGTATATCCTGCTTTCATGTCGTTACTTTATAATTTTAATACCTGCCGTAAAAAATGTCAAGTGTTCTTTTATTTATCCTCATCTTTAATTGACAAAAAACGCAATATATGCTAAAATTAATCAGTATAACATTATTCCGAAAGGTTTATATACATATGAAATCAAAAGAAATAATTAAGCGCATAATTGCTCACAATGAACCCGAACGTATCGGATTTGATTTCCACGGACTGTCGGACATTATGTCTGTATCGTCAAGAACCCTGATAAAGCCGGAATGACTACACATATACACTTCCCGATTTCGATCCAATCACCGCAATCATCTGCTCTCTCTTGATCTTGCTGCAAATGACAAGTTCGTTATGACTTACGGCGAGTCTCTTTTTTCCCAACTTAGAGACGCTCGTCTTATCAACAATGCTTTGGCTGATACAATAACAGATCCCGATGCCGTTATGGAATTCATTGAAAATATCGCAGACCGTGAAGTTGAGATCATCAAAAGCATTGCAGGCTGCGGTATCGATGGTTGGTTCCTCGGTGACGACTGGGGCACGCAGGACAGAACATTCATCTCACCCGAATCTTTCAGAGAGCTTTTCAAGCCTTCATACAAGAAAATTGCGGACGCTGCTCATGGGGCAGGTATGAGCGTTTTCTTCCACTCATGCGGATACAATTACGCTTTCATGGAGGATTTCATTGACGCAGGCATTGATGTTTTCCAGTTCGATCAGCCGGATGCATATCCCTCTGAAGTGCTCGCAGAAGAGTTCGGAAGCCGTGCTGTTTTCCACTCTCCCGTTGATATTCAGAAAGTACTTCCGACAGGAAACCGAGATATCATCGAAAAGCGTGCTAAGGAAATGTGTGATATTTTCCGTTCTGCAGGCGGATGCTGGATCGCAAAGGATTATCCGACTTACCACGATATCGGCGTTGACACCGAATGGGCAGGCTGGGCACGTGATGTCATTGTCGCAAACAGCGCTCTTTGAACTGCTTTGTTTGCAAAAACATACCTCTGATATTATGTTTGTATAAAACATCAAAAAGTCCCATAGTTCGATTCTTCTTTTTTGTTTTCGGAAAGACTTGACGTTTTATGCAATATCAGTTATAATATATAGAGTAGCTTTCTGTAACTGACGGAGAGGCTTTTGCCGGCGGAATTGACCGCGTGAAACAGAAAGCATTATGCTCATTCGAGCGCCGTCCGTCTGGGCATATAACTCTGATTTTTACAGCGGAGTTGTATGCTTTTTTAGTATTACGACATACAGAGAATATGACCGCCGCTTACTCTGTATTTCTCATGCGGCGGAGATTGGATCTGACTTTATGAAAAAAGTTGCAATCATTATGGGTTCCGACAGTGATCTTCCCATCGTAGAGAAGGCTTTTGGTGTTCTTCGCGAATACGGTGTACCTTTCGAAGCTCATGTTATGTCTGCGCACAGAACCCCGGAAGCTGTTAATTCTTTTGTCGGCAGTGCACGTGAAAACGGTTTCGGTGTCATTATTGCCTGTGCAGGTATGGCTGCTCATCTTGCCGGTGTCTGTGCCGCAGCTACTACACTCCCCGTTATCGGCGTTCCCTGCAAGGGCGGTATGCTCGACGGTCTCGACGCTCTTCTCGCCACAGTTCAGATGCCCACAGGTATCCCGGTAGCTACTGTCGCTATGAACGGCGCAGCAAACGCAGCTCTTCTTGCCTGCGAAATGATCGCGCTTTCCGATGACGAGCTCACAGAAAAACTGAACAAAGCACGCCGTGACGGAGCTGAAAAGGTTTACGCCAAGGACGCTGCTCTTCAGGAAAAAATCACTGCTCTGCGG
>CAZPPN010000237.1:0-1223 GCA_964588425.1 uncultured Ruminococcus sp.
TCAAGGTAGATGATATTCACTCCGCGTTCGTATGCTTTTTGGATCGCATCGCTGTAAAATTTTTCGCCGACCGTTATATCGGACAGAACAAGATTCTCAACTTTCACAAGATCGAGAACATCTGCCGCGCCGCCCATGTGGTCCTCATGCTGATGCGTTATTATAAAATAATCGAGCACCGGGGCGTACAGTCTCACATATTCCGCTGTGGCAAGTCCGTTCGCTCTTGTACCTGCGTCAATCAGAACGGAGTCTCCTTTATATGTAACAAGTGTGGCATCTCCCTGCCCGACATCAATGAAACGCACAGTCGGTCTGCCGTCGATCAGCTCCATTGTCGGTACTATCGTTCCGGTTTTCACATATGAGAACACCGACAATGCCGCGAGCAAAACGGCTGATACGATCAGTAACGGGAGAGCCTTGGGGTTCTTCAGAATTTTTTGGATTTTCTTTTTCTGTTTAGCTGTCAGTTTCTTTTTGTTTGCCATAGGTATGTAAGGGGATTTCCCCCGTCATGTCAGAATTTTTTCCTGCTGTTCTATTGAATCAAAAAATTTTCTCGCGGCGTTTGAGACCATGCAGGCAGGATAAGAGATCAGAAACCATCCGACGGAAAATATCGGACAGATCTGCCCCATAATATTCCCGAATCTGTCGGAATAGTCCCACACATCCAGCCCGAGCATAATATTCAGCACGACACCTGCTGAGAACTCGACCGCGGTTATCAGAGCACACCCGATCAGACACCGAAGCAGGATTCTGCGGCGTTTTATGCCGTGATTGATCAGGTGTATCAGTATAAGACACGCACCGCCCGCAAGAGTCATTGACCAGTGCGTGTATCCGCGGAACATAAGCTCTATGATGTTATAGATCACGCCGCCTGTGAGAAAAACGCACACATATTCTGTTTTTCTTATCACGAAAAATCACCCCCTGTATGTTTTTGACACAATACAGGGGTGATATTCATGCTATGCCTGTTTTTATTCGGCTTTATTTTCTTCCGGAGCCGCTTCGGGGAGAGCTTTTTCTTCACCGAGGTAGTTCGGGAGCTTCATTCCTGCCATATCAAACATTTCGTTGAGCGGCGGAATGCTCTTGTAAAGTCCTGTGATGAAATCGGATGTGGTATTCTTTCCGGTTTCGGTATTCTTGCCGCTGTCCCAGACTGTGATCTTGTCAATCTTGAGGTTCTTGATAGCGTCAACCTGGAT
>CAZPPN010000237.1:1233-3580 GCA_964588425.1 uncultured Ruminococcus sp.
TCTTCGAGCTTATCGGCAACCATGAGCTTGATAGCATCGTCTGCCGCACCGCCTGCGGATTTTACAATCTCAGCGAAACCTTCAGCCTGCTTGAGGAGCATTTCCTTGATACCGTCAGCCTCAGCCTGCATCTTCATAAGGATAGCGTCTGCTTCACCCTTTGCGCGGCGTCTGATCTGTTCGGCGTCTGCTTCTGCCTGGAGTTCAAGCTTCTTCTTTTCGATCTCGGTCTTTACGATAACGTCAGCTTCGAGCTTAGCCTGTTCAAAGTGCGCTCTTGCTTCTTCCGCGGATTTCTGAGCGTCGAAGGATTCCTGTTCTGCTCTCGCTTTTGCGATGTTCTCAGCGGCTGTTGCTCTCTTGAGGGCGTCCGCTTCTTTTTCGCGTCTTGTGGCATCGGAGTCAGCGATCTTTGCCTTAGCTTCGTTTTCACCTGTGATAGCCTCGGAGTCGGACTTCGATACGGAGATTCTCTTGTCTCTTTCAGCTTCTGCGGCACCGATCGCACCCATTCTTTCAGCTTCGGCAACGGAAATCTTCGCTTCGTTGATCGCTCTTGCAGCAGCTTCCTGACCGAGTGCTGTGATATATCCGCTCTCGTCTGTGATGTCTGTTACGTTTACGTTGATGAGTCTGAGACCGATCTTCTTGAGTTCGGTTTCTACGTTGGAAGATACAGCTTCGAGGAACTTGTCGCGGTCGGAGTTGATTTCTTCGATATCCATCGTAGCAATGATAAGACGCATCTGACCGAAGATGATATCCTCAGCGATCTGTTTGATTTCTTCTGTATTGATTCCGAGAAGTCTTTCAGCCGCATTCTGCATTACGCCGTTCTCTGTGGAGATACCTACCGTAAATCTGGAAGGAACGTCAACACGGATGTGCTGTTTGGAGAGTGCGTTGCGGAGGTCTACCTGGATTGTCATCGGTGTGAGATCGAGGTATTCATACGCCTGGATAACGGGCCAGATGAATGCCGCGCCGCCATGTACGCATTTTGCCGTTCTCTGCTGACCGTCCTGGTTTGTACCTACTTTACCGTAGATAACGAGGACTTTATCAGACGGACATTTTCTGTATCGGGACAGAATCACGATAAATGTAGTCAGGATGATGAGTGCAATTACGCACACAAGCATCAGAACTGCCGCATTGATTCCGCCGACATTAGGTGCGGATGTTAATAGAGTTCTCATGGATTTTCTCCTTTATGTGATAATAATATTGTTGATGCATTTATGTCTTTTATGCTTTATATTTGACGTTTGTTGATACCTGTCAGTTCCGAATTTCAGCGATTTGTCAGATATTTTATTCATTATCCTGCACCATAGGTTCAACGACTACAATTCCGGTTTCATCTGTTGATACTATTCTTACTGTCTCGCCCGTTCTGAGCTTGCGTTCGGAATTTGTGACTGCGCTGAGCTCAAGAAAACGGTCTCTGAGGCTGAGATTGATTTTACCGGAACCCGACATTTTCTCCGGGATCGGTATGTATACAGTTCCGACCTTGCCGATTGCGTAGCCGAGATCGAAGTTTCCGCTTGACTGGAGCTTCATCGCGAGCTTCATGAGATATGCAAGCCCTACCAGCGCCATGAATCCGAAAGCAAAGGACAGGAACACGGTTACAGCGATGTTGATACCGGCTTCGTGCATCACAAGTCCGCTCCATCCGCCGACTGCTGCCATAGCCATGATTCCTCTGAGTGAGAACAGCACAAGTCCGTCTCCGTCACCGGGTGCATCAATATCACCGTCGAAGTCGAGATCCGCTCCATCGGCATCAAGATCGTCTCCGCCCATACCGAACAGGAGCATCACGGTCTGCACCAGAAGCACCAGCGTAGCAGGGATCGCTATCAGGGCGTATATCTGACCAACGAGATCCATATTGTTCCACCATTCTATCATACAAACAACCTCCTTGTTTTATTCTGCGTTATATTTTTCCAAAGAATTCAGCGTTTTCTTTTTGTATCGGCGCCGAGCGTGTCAAGGATATCGTCAGCCGCCGCCTTGATCATCGCGGAATAGTACGTGATAACGATAACACGGATTCCGTTTTTCACCCGTCTTGCAGCCCCCGTTACAGGTTCATCATAGTCTGCAAGAGCCGCGTCGATCGCATTGTCGATATCGTTCAGTCCGGCTGAATCGTCGGCAAAAATTCTGACAATCACCCGACATATCTTGTCATACAGGACGCTTTCCTTAATTACGCGATCCTCATCCGATATTCCGTTTATGTATGTCATCAGATAAATGATACGCGAGAGCTGCATGGTGTCTCTCATCATATTGATTATGAGAATACGCGAGAGCTGTTCCTTGTCGTACA
>CAZPPN010000238.1:0-3551 GCA_964588425.1 uncultured Ruminococcus sp.
ACCGCCGTCGTAGATATCGCAGTGTGTGATTCTGATGTTCGATGCACCGGAGTCGATTGTTATGCCGTGTACGCCGAAGTTGTGGAGTGTGCAGTGATCAAGAGAGCAGTTGTGTGAGTTCGCGAAGCTGATCGAGCCGTGAGCTTCGGAAACAGCCTGATTATCACTCGCATACTGTTTTCCGTCAGGCTTGAGACTGAAATATTCGCCTCTTGTATATGCGAATTTGATGTTCTTGAAATGTATTCCCTCAGCTCCGTTAATTTCAACGAGTTTTGCAGCCAAAGGAGCGTATACATTAATGCTCTCAGGTGTCTGACATGAACATCTCGGAATGTAGTAAACCGTACCGCTGGGTCTGTCAAGATACCATTCGTTCTTGTTTTTGAACATTTCAGCTACATTTTCGATGAAGTATGAAAAATTATGGTTGATATTGAAATTTGATATATACTTCATTACGACCTTTCCGCTTTTGAGGTCATAACTTTCGATAGGTGTATGCTCGTCGATCCAGTAGTGGTGGAAACTGATGTAGCAGTCGTCAAAATTACGGAATTTACTGAATGAGGCAACATCTTCCTTTTTGGCGATGAACCACTTGGAGTGATCAAACAGTTCGTGTCCCGGGTTCTCAGCTTCAACAATCGTCAGCTCAGGCTCACCCTCGGAAGGATATCTTGTGTAATCCGCGCGGAGTCCGTCAACGTAGAGATCCGTGAAATTCCACTTGCCCTCAGCAACCTCGGGAATGTGAGCGGAGAAGCAGTCCACACCGTTGAATGTGTCTTTCTTCCAGCCGGTGATTCTCTTACCACCGCTGACCAGAATTTCACCGTCACCGTAAGGCTCGATTGTGATATTGCTTGTAAGTCTTCCGAATTTGATGGGAGAGTCAAGATCGTACTCGCCGGGCAGGAGCTTGAGCGTAATCGGACGCTGGATGCCGTCTTCTCTCAGCTCGGTAATGATATCAAGCGCTCTGCCGATAGACCATACGGGACCGTCGTTTTCGTTGCCGAAGCCTTCATCCTTCACAACAGGTGAATAACCGTTTGATATCGGAGGCCAGTCGGGGGAGACGTATATTGTTGTGATTTTTCTGAAATCTTTCATTGATTTAACTCCTTTGCGGGATGTAGTATTAACATATGCTTTTTCATATTTTAGCAAATATCATCAGATAAGTCAAGGGGTATTATTATAATACTATAAATATTTGTCAAATCAAGCCGCGGTATCGTATTTACAAACAGATTCCGATGTGGTATAATGCGGGTAATCAGATCATAAAAAACGGGAGGTATTTTTATGAATTTATACGTAAAAGGATGCGCTGCCCTCGGCGGTGACGGAAGTTATGATAAACCTTTTTACAGCATTGAGGAAGCGCAGGCTTACATAAGATCGCTTAAAGCATCGGGGAATATGCCTCAGGGCGGAATCACCGTTTCGGTCGCAGCAGGAGAATACAGCCTGCCTCACGGACTTGTTTTCACATCCGAGGACAGCGGGGATGAGAACTGCCCGATCATATACTGCGCCGAGAATCCGCATGAAACATTGCTGACGGGCGGCGTAAAACTCAGAGCAGAGGATTTTGTTCCGCTGTCTGATGAAGAATGCGCGAGACTTTACGACAAGTCGGCAGGAGAGAAGATCAGAAAGATTGATCTCAGAGCATACGCCATCGGTACAGAGGATGTCGGAAAGCTCTATTCCAACGGATCGCACGTTACGGTAGCGCATTATGACAACTCCACAGGCAACGGTGAAGCGGAACTGTTCTTCGGTAAAAAGAGAATGACTCTCGCAAGATATCCCAATTCGGATTATCTCCGTGTACAATCTGTAATTGATGAAGGCGAGGGCAATAAAAACATACGGAATCCCAAGGGTGCAGTATTTGCTTATGACGATGAGACCGCAGATCATGTGTCGTCATGGAAATGGAACGACGATATGTGGACATTCGGATACTATAACGCCGAGTGGTCTGATGAATCCGTCAAAATCGTAAATATTGATACCGAAAACAAAGCGATTTCCCTCGAACATTACTGCTCATTCGGAATCAAGGAAGGCAAGCGTTACTATTTCTTCAATATTTTTGAGGAGCTTGACGCTGAGGGTGAATATTACATCGACCGTGAAAACTGCGTTCTGTACTTCATTCCGCCCGCATCACTTGAATCCGAGGATATCGTTCTGACGATCACGACAAAGAGCATCATCAGAATTGACGGAGCGTCGTATCTCACATTCAAAGATTTTGATCTGGCATATACAAGAGATGACGCCGTAAAGATCAGCGGCGGATTCGATACATATGAAACATGGTCGAACAGAATGATCCCGAGAGAAAACGGCGTCGCGGATTCTTCGCACATCACGATCGACGGATGCAGGATCTATGCGGTTCGTCAGTCTGCGGTATACGCTCACGGAACCGATATTACGGTGAAAAACTGCGATATTTTCAACATCGGAACAAACGGTATCTACATCTCCGGCGGCGACAGAAATACCCTGACTCCTTCCGGTAATGTTATCACCAACAACCTCATCCACGACTGGTCACAGTATGTGTACACTTATTGCGCCGCAATCGGATTCCAGGGATGCGGATGTACGGTATCGCACAACGAGATGTACAACTGCACTCATTTCGCGGTACTCTATCTCGGCAACGATCACATGATCGAGTACAATCACATCCACCATGTATGTCTTGATACGGATGACTGCGCCGCGATCTATTCGGGACGTTCGTATTCCGACAGAGGAACGGTTTTGAGATATAATTACATACATGATGTCGGAAGAGAACCCGGAGCAGACGGTGTGGGAACATTGGCTAACGGCATTTATTTCGATGACCTCATGTCAGGGCAAACTTCATTCGGAAATATCCTTGAAAACATAACCGGACGAGCATTTTTGATCGGCGGCGGAAGGGAAATCATAACAGAGAACAATGTTATGATAAACTGTGATTTTGCAATTCATTATGATGAGAGAGGATATGAGGGAACATACGCGCACGGCTGGTACGGCAATATTATGGCAAATCCCAACACCAGAGAATTTGAGCGCCTGCGGATGGTTCCTTATTCCGGTGAGATCTGGTCAAAGGCATATCCTCTGCTTGTGAAGATGAAAACAGATCCCGAAACCGATCGTGACGATCCGGATCTTGCGGTAAATCCGTCATACAGCCTTACGCGGAACAATGTTTCGTATCCCGGCAAACGGTTGTGTCATAACTGGATATGCGACCGTGTGTCAGAGATGTCGCATATAGAAGATGTAGTTGAGCTTGACACATTGGAAAAAGACTTCCCGGGTGCAGCACATGGAGACTACACTATGAGTGACGACTCCGAGATCATGAAGAGACTCCCCGATTTTGAACCGATCCCGTTTGACAAGATCGGAAGAATTACAAAGTAACAACATAAAAGCAAAAGACCTCCTGCCGATAGTTGTAATCTGACAGGAGGGTTTGTTATGCTGTTTTAGCCGAGGAGTGCGGATGCGATGTTGTCGAT
>CAZPPN010000239.1:0-3472 GCA_964588425.1 uncultured Ruminococcus sp.
AACCCGAAGAAGATCACAGACTCCAAGGGCAATGTTATTCTTGCACAGGTTGTCAGAGCTTCCAAGACAAACGGTTCCGATGACCACTGGGAAAAGGGCTTCATCGCTGAAATTCCCGCATACGGTTACGAAGTTTACCGCGCATACTACGAAGGCGACGCTCCCGAGTTTGAAAATGTTATGGTCACAACAGATACATCCATCGAAAATGACCTCATAAAGCTCGACTTCAATCCCGAAAACGGCGAACTCAAGCAGATCACAGAAAAAAAGACAGGAAAGAAGCTCCTCTCCAGAGAAACAAAGACTCTTCTCATGGACGAAACACACTGTGATACATGGGCGCATGATATCAGAGAATTCAAGAACCTCGCAGAAGTATTTGCTTCCGGCAGCGTAAAGGTTACAGAAAACGGCCCCGCACACGCTACAATGCGTACAACAACAAAGGGTCAGAATTCCACAGTTATCCGCGACTACTCCATCACAGCAGGCAGCGATAAGATCACTGTAAAGACAAAGGTTGACTTCCACGAAAAGCACCGTATGCTCAAGTTCACATTCTCCGCGAATGTAACAAATCCCGAAGTAAAGTGCGAAATCCCGTTCGGTATGATCTCCCGCCCCACAGACGGAACAGAACAGACCTGCCACGCATGGTTCGCAATGAAGGATGAAAACGGCGGTATCGCTGTTCTCAATGATTCCAAGTACAGCTTCGATGCTGACGGAAATACACTCTCCCTCACAGTTCTCCGCGGCGCTATCTATGCCGATCACTTTGGTAAGCGCGACGAGTTCTGCGAATACATGGAACAGGGCATCCACGAATTCACATACGAAATCATGCCTTTCAAGTCCTATTCCGATACAGTCAAGAAGGCAGCGGTTCTCAACCAGCCTCCATTCGTAGTAATGGAAACATTCCACGGCGGTAACCTCGGCTGCAAATATGCCGGCGCATCCGTATCCGAAGAAAACATCATTATCACTTCCGTTAAGAAGCATGAAGATTCCGACGCGTTTGTTGTTCGTGCATACGAATGCGAAGGCAAGGATACAAAGGTTGAAATCAGCATCCTCGGCACAACATTTACTTCCGATTTCGGTCATAACCAGGTCAAGACATTCATCGTTGACAACGGTTCCGTTCGCGAAACAAACTTCCTCGAATATTGATTATCTGAATAAAAATCAAATCCCATATTGTTTTATACTGCATGGGATTTGTAATAATAAAAATTATAGGAGGTACATTATGTTTTACAGAGCAGATGGTAAAGCTGTATGTGCGGATGTCATCCCTTTTTATGAAAACGGAAAGTTTTATCTGTTCTATCTGAGGGATTACAGAGATCACGAAGGTCACGGCGAAGGATGTCCGTGGTGTCTTCTCACAAGCGAAGATCTCGTTTCATATCAGGATCACGGCGAAGTTCTTGTACGCGGAACAGTCGAAGATCAGGATCTCTATGTTTTCACCGGAAGCTGCGTTAAGTTCAACGGCGAATACTATATCTACTATACCGGACATAATCCCCACAAACGCCGTGCAGGTTATCCCGAGCAGAAAGTCCTTCTCGCAAAAAGCAGTGATCTTATGAACTGGACAAAAGTGGAAGACTTCTGCCTCGAAGCGCCTGATTATCTTGAAATGCACGACTACCGTGACCCGTTCGTGTACTATGACGGTGAGTCCGGCAAATACTGTATGCTTCTCGCGGGACGACTGAAAAATGATGATCCGATCCAATCAAAAGGCGTTACACTTATACTCCGCTCAGATGATCTCATGAATTGGGAACTTTCGGAAGAACCGTTTTACGCTCCCCATGCCTTTTTTGCACATGAGTGTCCCGATCTCTTCAAAATGGGGGATTGGTGGTATCTCGTGTTCAGTGAGTTTACCGATAAAAGCGTAACCGTGTACCGTATGTCAAAATCCCCGAACGGTCCGTGGATTACTCCGAAGCATGATACTTTCGACGGACACGCTTTTTATGCCGCGAAAACCGTAACAGACGGTGATCACCGATATATTTTCGGCTGGAACTGCATCAAGAATAATGAGCAGGATTTTGAATACTGGCAGTGGGGCGGCAATATCATACCTCACGAAATCGTTCAGGCTGATGACGGAACGCTTTACGTGAAATGCCCAGATAAGATCAGAGATTCGTATTCCGCCCCCCTCGCATTGTCAGACGGATATTCCGTGAATATAGCCGAAAAAACCGAAACCGGATATCTCATCGGAGATAACGGCGGAAGAAGTCTTAAACTGCTCGGAGAAACACCCGCGAGTTTCAGATTTGAAACGGAATTTGAGACAAAGGACGAAACGGGCGACTTCGGTATAGTTCTTCGCGCAGATCAGCATTGCGACAGATATTATGCCGTGAAATTCGAACCCAAATACAACAGACTGTCGTTTGACAGATTCCCCCGCCGCGATTCCACAGTACACGTTCAGTGCGATGTCGAGCGATACTGTCCGATCATTCCCGGAGAGAAGAATAAACTCCTCATCATCGCCGAGGGAAGTGTTCTTGAGGTGTATGTAAATGACCGTGTTGCCATGAGTGCGAGAATGTTCGATTTCAAAGACGGTCAGATAGGACTTTATGCGCAGAGCACGGCAGTGAAATTTGAGAATCCAGTTCTTTTTGAATAACTGTTGTAAATAATATCAACCGAACAAACAAAAAGCCACAGCAAATCGGAAATTTCCGTCAGGCTGTGGCTTTTTACGTTGTTCTTAAGAATTATCGATGCAGAGGGCTCATTTCAATAATTTCTACCTGTTTTGAGATGATATCGGAGTATTTGAGTGTGTGCGTTTTAGCAGTCCCCGAGCTGTTTTCTTCGATAAGGAAAAAATGCGGATAAACACTCTTGATTATCGCAGGACTGTTTTTCAAATCAATTTTCGGATGCGTTATTGAAACATTGACATGAATGTTGGGATTTTTTTCATATAGTATTTTGATTTTTCTTTTGATGATTTCCGAATCAGCCATAATTCCTCCGTATCATAATTTTACCGTCCGCCGGATATCGGTATTATAAGAAATACTCGGATACATCTGCGTTGTCGTTGTACTGCTTTCTCACATGAACAATAATCGAACCGTCTTCCTGCTCAGTTGTGTCTGTGATCTGATACTTGGTCTTTGCTCTTTCAAGAGTAGCTTTGTAATGCTCGATTTCGTCATAATTGAACTTTAATGCTTTCTCACGGCTGAGATTCAGATCGCTTTTCTGCGAAAAAACCAATGTCTGAAGAATACAGGCTGCTTTAACACGCTTCATGCTGACACCTCCTTCGGTAAATACATTACGGCAGAAAAGATTTTACCAATAATGCAGAGAGATGTGCTCAAGCATAAATGAGATTACGAACTGCCGTCCGCAACCGCTCCGATATTCACTCCCGTGGCAGATTTACTGCAATAAAATTATATCATTTTTT
>CAZPPN010000240.1:0-3457 GCA_964588425.1 uncultured Ruminococcus sp.
GGAAGATTTTTGGATCGAAGATACAAAAATCTTCCTTAACTCTGCACTCTGCACTCTTAACTCTGCACTCAATTCACCGTCCATCGGCTGAAGAGATCGTTGCCGTATTCCGTGTACCAGTCGTATTCCACGATCTCGCCGTCGATCATCCAGTATGCCGGGACGAGGTTTTCCATCCAGTCGAGCGGGCGGCATTCGTTTTCCTGTACCGAGTTGACTGCCCATGCCTCTTTCAGCTCGCGAAGCTGGTCGTCGTTAAGAACACCCGGCTTGCATGAGACGAACAGGGGCGATCCGCTGCGTGCGAGAATATCAAGCCATTTGCGGTTCATTTCCCACGGCACCATTTCCGTGATACCTACGCAGTCCGAGTCAGCCATGTAGAATGTGCCGTTCTGGATCTGGCGCATCGCGAGTGTGTTTACGCCGTCCTTTCGCGTGATCTCCCAGTTTTCACCGCTTGTGTCATCTCCTGTGCGGTTCAGCTCGTACAGACCGGCGCAGAAGTGGGGGATAGTGTTGCATCCGATGATCACGCAGTCGTCTCCTGCACCATCCCGTACAGCCTTGTACATAGCCTTGACGATCTCCGCGGATGTGCGGTGCGTGTCGTAGAAATGCCAGCCGTTTTTTGTGATCTTGTCGGTGTAGTTTCTGAGAAAATCGCCGAACATATCGAAAGTCGAGAAGTCATGCTTGATGAGGCAGAATCCCCATTCGCGCAGCATACGTGTCGTCTTTCTGATGTATTCGAGTACGTCAGGATGAGACGGGTCGAGCATACCTTTGTTGTGTATCATTCTGCACTCGTCACCGAAAGGAAGCTCATAATGCTGATCGGAAAGATATCTCAGCCAGATGCCGGGACGCACGCCGAGATCGGACATCTCCTTCGCCAGCTCTTTCATGTCGCGGAAAGTATCGCGGAGCTGATCCCACGGGCCGTCGCATCTGTTCTTCTGCCAGCAGTCGTCGATTACCATGTACGGTCTGTTCGCGAGTCCGGCGCAGCGTTCGGCAACGATTTTTGTGTCCTCGATGATCTGCTCGTGCGATGAATCACCGTAGGCGTAATACCAGTTGTTCGAGCCGTAGACTTTGTGATCGGGCAGTTTCGGATTCGGACACATGAGTGAGCAGAATTTCCGTCCTGCATCGAAAGCGGAGACGCCGTTGTAATCCGCGAAAACCACCTCGCATACTTCAAGCTCGCGTCCGCTGAGATCCACGCCCTGTCCGCCGCACCGTACATCCGCCCAGAGAGATACGCCCTTGCCGTCGTACTGCCATGTCACGATGGAATTCGGCTGAACGCGGACACCGAAGCCTTCTGTATGGCGCAGTCTTGTGTCGGGATTCATGTCGCTGCCGTTTGAAACGAGTATGTACCACGGGAACATGATCTCCGGCTCGATGCCTTTCCACGCCATTGTACCGTAGCCGCGTTCGAAATCATCGCGGAGTATCTTGACGGGTTCGCACCGCTTTTCGTCCTCGGTAAAGTTGTAGCGTAGTCTGATGTAGCTCGGCTTGAACGTATCTGCTTTGATCTTCAGCACAAGCGTATCTCCGAGGTCAAGTGTGATTCTTACGTCATCGAATTCTATAATTCCGTTATCGCCAAGCGAAAAATCTCGGCGGAAATCTTCTGCATAAACCGAAACATAATCGGGAAGTCTGAGTTTCATTTTTGTATCTCCTTTTAATTATGGAAAGTTTTATGAGTGCAGAGTTAAGAGTGCAGAGTGCAGAGTTGATGTAGATTTTTGTCTCTTCGATCCAAAAATCATTCTAAATATTCAATGATTTTCTGCTCGAAGAGAAGAAAATCTACCATAACTCTGCACTCTTAACTCTGCACTCTGCACTTTTATCACTCTGCACTTTTCTCCGTTTCGTCAAGTATTACCGTCATCTTCGTGCCGATTCCGACGCTCGATACGGCTTCGATCTGTCCGCCGTGTTCGTCTACAATCCATTTCGCAATCGACAGTCCTAAGCCGCTTCCGCTTACATTGCTCGTCCGGGAGCTGTCGCATCGGTAGAATCGGTCGAAAATCCGCGGAAGATCGCGCGCAGGGATGCCGATTCCGCTGTCCGATACTTCAATGCAGATCTTGTTCACGTTCTCCTGCCCCCTGCCCGATACGGCTACGCTCTTTTCGTACACCTTGAACGTCACGCTTCCGCCGCGCTCGGTGTATTTCGCCGCGTTGTCACGGAGTATGCGGATGCTCTGCTTGATAAGCGCAGGGTCGGCGAGAATTTTCGGCGGTATTCCGTCGTCACTCTCGGGCAGGCTGCTGATCGAATAATCGTGATTCGCGTCGATCATTATGCTCTCTTCCAGTATCTCGTCAACCAGCTCGCATACGTCGATCGCTTCCTTGTTCAGCGAAATTCTGTCCATCTCACCGCGCGCGAGGAATAAAAGCTGGTCGATCAGCGTCTTCATGTGCTCCGATTCCGAGAGAAGTGCCTCGATCGCTTCATCACGCACTTTCGGATCGTCCTTGCCCCATCGGTCGAGCATATTCACATACCCCTGAATCACCGCAATCGGCGTTCTCAGCTCGTGCGATGCATCGTCGACAAAGCGGATCTGCTTGCGTTTGCCTTCCTCAAGGCGCAGGAGCATATTGTTCACCGCCGCCTCAAGACCTGCAAGCTCGGATTCGTGAACCTCAATGCGCTTGCCCGAGTCGTCGATGCTGTTGATCGTGTCTTCAAGCATCTCAAGCTCGGTGGTGGAGATGTCCGTGTCGTCTTCAGCGGTCATGACGGATGAGCGAACTTCGTTGTCGTCGGCGGTGTGGCGTTCCCCGGAGCTTGACAGCTTTTCCGCCATCAGCGCAATATCGTCGATCGGGCGGAGATATTTCTGAATGAGACCGCGTCCCGTGAAGTGCCCTATAATAAAGGAGAGGAGCTGCAGAAGGATCACGAGAAGGAGCGCGGCTGAAACCAGACTGAGGAAAACCGAGCAGTCGATTGAGACCGGCATGAGAGAATTGCCGCTTCTGACGTTGAAGCAGTAGATGACACCCTTGAACGGGATCATGTTTTCCGAGGGATTGCCGCCTAAACGGATGGTGTTTATGAGATCGTAGAAGCTCTGCTCGATGCGTGTTTCGATCGGATAATACTCGGTTACGGCGAAATGCCTGTCGGAGACGTTGGTGATGAAACCGCCGTGGGAAGTTTCGGTTGCGAAGCACCAGACGATGATGACGAGGAGAGCGATTACGATGTCCGTGAGGATGTTTTTGGCGAACTTGCGCCTGAGCAGAGCCGCATTGAGCTTGCGTGAGATCGACGCGGAACTCCGTTTTTTAGTTTGTTTTGTGTTGTTGTTCATGTTAATAATTTAAACTTTAATCTTAAGCCAAACTTTGCCATCAGTAAAGTTTTGATCCAACTTTTTCAAAAGTTGGCAGGGATCCAAGGGACAGCGTCC
>CAZPPN010000241.1:0-3456 GCA_964588425.1 uncultured Ruminococcus sp.
CTCTTGCAGATATCATCGATGCACGTCTTGACGACGAAAATATCAAGGAATGCGATCTCATTCTCATCGCCGTTACTCCGAAAAACGCGGGTATCTGGCTTGAAAGCAATGCGGGAAAGATCTCTTCCAATACATTCGTGATCGACCTCTGCGGTACCAAGAGAAGCATCTGCGAAAAGGGATTTGCTATTGCCGAAAAGTACGGTTTCACATTCATCGGCGGTCACCCGATGGCAGGTCACCATCTTTCCGGAATCAAAAATTCAAGAGTCGATATGTTCCGTGACGAGACAATAGTTATAGTTCCTCCGCGTCACGATGACATCACGCTTTTTGACAGGATAGAACAGCTTCTCAGACCTGCCGGATTCAGTCATTTCACAATCACTACTGCCGAAAAGCATGATATCGAGATTGCGTTTACGTCCCAGCTCGCTCATGTTGTTTCCAATGCGTATGTAAAAAGTCCTGTTGCTCAGCGTCACAGAGGTATTTCGGCCGGAAGCTACAAGGATCTTACGAGAGTTGCGTGGCTGAACGAAAAGATGTGGACGGAGCTTTTCCTCGACAACCGAGACAATCTCTGTACTGAAATCTCTTTGATTATCGACTCCCTCAACGAATACAAAGTTGCTATGGAAAACAATGACGCCGAAACTCTTGAGAGACTTCTCAAAGAAGGACGCGAAGCTAAAGAAAGAGCGGATGGCTGAGGTTTGATATGATTATTAATGCCGGCAATTATGATATTCTTATTGAAAACGGTTCTCTCGCCCGTGCAGGTGAATATGCCGCACAGCGAATCAAGCCGTCGCGCGCTGTGATCGTTTCCGACGACAATGTATATCCGCTGTACGGAAAAATTCTCCGTGACAGTCTGGCGGCTGCGGGATTCGACATGGCGAAGGATTATATTTTCCCGCACGGTGAGGAGCGGAAAAATCTCAGCACTTTCTCGCAGATACTCGAGCATCTCTCACGCGAAAAGCTGACACGGACTGATGTTGTATTCGCGCTCGGCGGTGGTGTGACCGGTGATATGTCGGGATTTGCGTCCGCTGTGTATCTCCGAGGCATCAAGTATGTGGGAATTCCGACTTCCCTGCTGTCGATGGTTGATTCGTCCGTCGGCGGCAAGACTGCTGTGGATCTGACAACCGGCAAGAATCTTGTGGGAGCGTTCCATGAACCGTCGTTTGTACTGTGTGATCCAACGCTTCTCGCGACTCTTGAACCCGATTATTACTCCGATGGTATGGCTGAGGTTATCAAGACGGGACTTCTCGGCAATGCTGAGCTGTTCGGGCTTCTCTCGGGTGATATTTCGGATAAAATTGAGAAAATCATTGCAATGTGTGTTTCCGACAAACGTGATATCGTATCGCGTGATCCATTTGACCACGGAGAGCGTCAGAAGCTCAACCTCGGACACACGATCGGTCATGCGATTGAAGTTCTCTCGGATTTCACTATTCATCACGGTCATGCGGTTGCCTCAGGCATGCACATCATTGCCAAAGCCGCAATCATCAAAGGACTCTGTGAACCTGATGTTCTCCCGCTTCTCGATGATCTGCTCGTGAAATATTCGCTTGATCCCTATCTTTACGAAAGATTCTCGCATGAAGATATTTTCGAAGCCGCTCTCCACGACAAAAAAATGCGTGGCGACAATATCACTCTCGTTATTCCGCGTGCGGTCGGTGTATCTGAGCTGATCGGTTATCCCAAGGCTGAGATACTCGACATGGTACGCGCAGGAACGAAAAAATAACAAATCCACGGATACGGATATTTAATAATGAAAACTACTATTTTCAACCCAAAACCCGGCGGCTGTATCGAAGCGATTCCTTCCAAATCCCATGCACACCGTCTGCTGATCTGTGCCGCTCTTGCTGACAAGCCGACCGAGATCAGGTGTACAAAATCAAATGATGACATTGATGCAACCGCGCGCTGTCTTTCCTCACTCGGTGCGGATATACGATACGACGGCGAATGCTTCAATGTTGTGCCGATCAAAGACCCACAAACAGATGCATCTCTCGACTGCAGTGAATCCGGATCGACTTTCCGCTTTCTCCTTCCCGTTGTATCGGCTCTCGGTGTTCCTGCGAAATTCCTGCTCAGCGGCAGACTGCCCGATCGTCCCCTCTCTCCGCTTTACGAGGAAATGATCGCTCACGGTGCTGTTATGTCTCCGATGGGATCAAATCCGTTTGAGATATCCGGCGGAATCAGCGGCGGCGTATATTCATTTGCGGGGGATGTATCATCTCAGTTCACGACGGGACTTCTTCTCGCGCTTCCTATGACGGGATACGATTCCGAGATCAGACTCAGCGGAAAGATCGAATCACGCCCTTATATCGACATGACGCTTGCCACTGTAAGACGCTTCGGCATCAAGGCAGACGAGTGCGACGGTATTTTCAGAATCAAAGCTGATCGGTTCATCTCTCCCCGATCATGCGCGGCTGAAGGAGACTGGTCGAATGCGGCGTTCATGCTTGCGTGCGGTGCGCTGTCGGAAAAAGGAACAACAGTTACCGGACTTGATCCCGAATCCGCTCAGGGAGACCGTAAGATTGTCGACATACTCTCACAGTTCGGCGCTGAATGTACGGCTGACGGAGATAGTATAACTGTACGTGCATCAAAGCTCCGCGGTATTGAGATCGATGCAGCGGATATTCCGGATCTTGTTCCTGTTCTGTCCGTAGTCGCTTCTTCGGCTGAGGGTACTACTGTAATCAAAAACTGCGCCCGACTGAGACTGAAAGAAAGTGACAGACTACTCACAGTCAGCACATTCCTTTCCGATCTCGGAGCTGACATACATATTGACGGTGATTCACTTATCATCAACGGAAAAGATAAGCTCCGCGGCGGTGAGGTTTCATCTTTCGGGGATCACAGAATCGCAATGTCGGCGGCAGTCGCTTCGGTATTATGCGAAAATCCAATTGTGATTGACAGAAGCGAGGCTGTATCAAAGTCTTATCCGACTTTCTCTGAAGATTTCGCCGTACTCTGTGGCAAAGACTGCATCATTTCTTGAATAACGAGGTAAACGGTTTGACATCGTATGGAAATAATATAAAAATCAGAATTTTCGGCGGTTCGCATGACCCTGAGATCGGTGTTGTCGTCGAAAATCTTCCTGCAGGAATTAAAATTGATACCGACTCACTCGGTGCGTTCATGGCTCGGCGTGCGCCCGGTCAGAGTTCACTCACCACAAGCAGACGCGAGGCTGATATTCCGATCTTTGAGTCCGGTGTGGACGGTAATATGACGACAAACGGTGAGGTGCTCCGTGATGTCATCAAAAATACTAATATGCGCTCTCAGGATTACTCTAATCTGACATCAATTCCCCGGCCGTCACACGCTGATTATCCTGCTATTATCAAATCGGGCGGAAGTGTCGATCTGCGCGGCGGCGGACAT
>CAZPPN010000242.1:0-3453 GCA_964588425.1 uncultured Ruminococcus sp.
TTGATAACGTCGTCAATACGTCCGACATACCAGAGGAATCCGTCTTCATCACGCCATGCAAGGTCGCCTGTGTGATAATATCCGTCGTGCCAGGAATCGCGTGTCTTTTCTTCGTCGCGGTAGTAACCCATGAAGAGACCGTTGGGAGCGCCGTTTTCTGTATTGACAACGATTTCACCTGTTTCACCGTCAGCGGCTTCCTTGCCGTCGGGTGTGATGAGGTGGATATCGTAAATCGGGCACGGCAGACCCATAGATCCGAGCTTATGAGGAGCGCCGCGAAGGTTACCGATCATGCAGGTAGACTCGGTCTGACCGAAGCCTTCCATGATTTCAAGACCTGTTGCGTCGTAGAACTGCTTGTAAACCTCGGGGTTGAGAGCTTCACCCGCTGTTGACGCATGGGTGAGTGTTGAGAAATCGTACTTGGAGAGATCTTCCTTGATAAGCATACGGTACATTGTCGGCGGTGCGCAGAATGTTGTGATACCGTACTTCTTGAACATGGGCATGATCTTTGCGGCGTCGAATCTGTCGAAGTCATACACAAATGTAGCGGCTTCGCAGAACCACTGACCGTAGAGCTTACCCCACATGGATTTCGCCCAGCCTGTATCGGAAATCGTGAAGTGCAGGCCTGTATCGGACGAATTTACGCAATGCCAGTATTTTGCTGTATGGAAATGACCGAGAGGATATTTGTGGTTGTGCATCGCGATCTTCGGGTAACCCGTTGTACCGGATGTGAAGAACATAAGGAGCGGATCGTTGCCCTTGGGGGAATCTTCAGTACGCTCGAACTTGCCGGAGAACAGCTCGTATTCTTCGTTGAAATCGTGCCATCCGTCGCGCTTGACATCGGATCCGGGTGCGTTTACGAGAATCTTTGTGAGCTGACCGCTGTAATTTTCCGCAGCCGCATCAACTTCGTCAGCCGTAATTCCGTCAGCCGTACAGAGGATCGCGGAAATACCTGCCGCATCGAAACGGTACTCGAAGTCGTGCTTCATGAGCTGGTTCGGGGCGGGGATAGCGATTGCGCCGAGCTTGTTCAGACCGAGCATCGCAAACCAGTACTGGTAATGTCTCTTGAGAACGAGCATTACACGGTCACCCTTCTTGATGCCGAGAGATTTGAAATAGTTTGCACACTGAGCTGATGCGCGTGACATCTGCTTGAATGTGAAGAATTTTTCGGTAACGCCGTCGTTTGCTACGTACATCATAGCTCTCTTTTCGGGCTTTTCCGCTGCAAGAACATCAACAACAGCGAATGCAAAGTTGAAGTTTTCGTCGTTCTTGAATTTGATAGAAACAGGTGTGCCGTTTTCGTTCTTTACAACGTCGACATATCTCTTGTAGATACGTTCCTCGTGCTGAGGTTCTTCGGCAGCCTTCTTGTGGATGATCTTGTTCTTTACGCTCTCTGTCAGCTCGATATCGGGGCTGAGAACGATCGCATAGAAAATGCAGTCCTCTCCGCCAACCGCTGTCATGCCGTGGGGAGTGGAAGAGTCATAATAAATGCTGTCGCCGGCGTGAAGGATCTCGGCGTGTTCACCTACCTGAACCTTGAGCGAACCCTTGATGATGATATCGCACTCCTGACCTTCGTGTGTCGTGAGCTCGATGTCGCTTCTTTCGGATTCGGCATTATATTCTGCAACAACGTAAAGAGGCTCGGCGATACGGTTTTTGAAGGATGACGCGAGATTGAAATACGTCATTCCGTGAGCCTGGTCGATCTTCTGACCCGCGCCCTGTCTTGTGACTGTGTATCCTGCAAGGGTCGGGCTCTTACCCTCGATAATATCTGTGACGTCAACTCCGAGAGCAAGCGCACAGCGATAGATAAATGCGAACGAAAGGCTTGCTTCACCTCTCTCGCAGCTCATATATTCGTCAACTGTGGTGTCGGTTTTCGCAGCCATTTCTGCGGGAGTGTAACCCTCGATCTCACGGAGAGCGGCAATACGCGCTGCCATTTCGTGGATCTTGAATTCAAGTCCTGTAATGTTTGTTTTCATTGATTAATACCTCACGAATCTCTGCGGGACGGAAATAAAAAATCGTCCCAAAGTAAATTTCTTTGAGACGAACGATAATGTCCGCGGTACCACTCAAATTGCACGCCCAAAGCATGCCTCTCAGGCTCAAACAAGCCGTATGCATTCACGTAGCAGTTACGGAAAGATTCTACTCACGGGAAACCGCTTTCTTTCTTTCAGCTTAGGAGCTACAACGATTATTTTTACGCCAGCGGCTTTCACCAATCCAGATTTACAGGATGCCACATTCTCTGAGACGGTATTATAACGCACTCTCCGTCATCGCTTTTCGGTTATGGATTATTTTACTACATATTCTGCGGTTTGTCAAGTGGTTTGGGGAAATTTTCTCACACCAAAGAAACGGGACAACCGCATAAAAATGCAACTCAGTCATCCCGTTTCTCGATTATATTCAAATTTTATTCTATTACGACTTTTATTCTATTACGACAAACAGATTGTCAGAATTACCGATCTCGGCAGAGTATTTTCCGTCTCCGAGGTTTTCTATCTCTGCGGCTTCACCGTTGTAGTATGCAGATACACAAGCATCGGGATTTTTCAGCGTGAATGTCACTCTCTGTCTTCCCTCTCCGCCGCGGCAGTAATAGTCGGAGATATTCGTAATCATGACAGCCGAACCATCGCCAAGCTTTTTCTCAAAATATCCTGCGATAATAACAGAGTCGTCATCAGCTTCAATTACTGAAATGGAGCAGTTTTCAATACTGTCAGGCACGAGTTTTTCACAAGTATTGCAAGGATGCTTATCTTTCGTTAAATCGTAGGGATTGACAGCAATATATCCTGCTTTGACACAATCGTATCTCATATACACAGGCGAAAGATGAGAGACCTCTTCATTCACTTTTTTGATAAAATAATAAACTTCGCGCAGATTTCCGTTATCATCAACGACATGATGATTAAACCATCCGGCAGACCAACACGCCCAGCTCAGAATCCTTGCACCGTATGTCAGAGAAAGTGAGGAAGAAGTACGAATCTCCTCTTCGTTCAGCGGAATATCGTGATTGGAGCTTGCCTGAATAACGCTCCAAAGATCTCTTCCCAATTCACGTCCGAGCTGTTGTACCATATGAATATTGCCCAGCCATGATTCAACATTACCCTCACGGCTTCTTCCCTGATAGCCCCAAATATAGTGATCATAACAAATATAGTCTGATTTCACTTCTTCGGCATATTTTCTGATATGATTTTCATACTGTGGATTCATAGTCGGCAGAAGATTCAGATACAGAAGCTGGTTCGGGAAAGCGGAAGTGAGATAATCAAACACCTTGCCGTAGTGCGGAAAATCGAGATCATCAGGTTCATCTCCGATATCAATTCCCCAGATGCAATCTCTGTCCACAAAGAATTTCATACCTGCATCATA
>CAZPPN010000243.1:0-3445 GCA_964588425.1 uncultured Ruminococcus sp.
CGCTACTTCAAACGCACCGTGTGCCATGATCTGATGCTCGACCATATCCTGCACTTCTTCGACCGAAGGAGATCTTCCGAGCTGTTCGCAGCTCAGAACCACGCTCTCGGTAATTCGATTGATCTGAACCTCGGTCATGCGGACACTTTCATCAGCCGCAAGATTTGCCTTTGTTATAGCGTTCTTGATTTTTGAAACATCGAAATCGGCTTCGGAACCGTTTCTCTTGATTATCTTCATTAATATAATTCCCCTTATGCTGAATCCTCAAAAAAATACAGACACCACAATATCTTGTATCTTGAGTGTCTGTATTATACCATATATTGTGGTCTCTGTCAATGCACAAATTTACTAAATAATACATTGCCGCATTGTGCTGTCTCGCAGTATACTAACAGCTTCATCCGCGAGATCAGCAGAAGATCGTACCGGTCCGTCATCTCTGTCCGGAACAAGGCGGAAAATATTATCGGATTTGTAGCGTCTGAACCAGATGAGCTGGCGTTTCGCGTAATGTCTCGTCGCGAGCTTGATCTCAGCCGACACATCGTCAAGTGTACATTCTCCGCGGAAATACGGCAGAAACTCCTTGTACCCGATCGCCTGAGCCGCAGTCTTGCTGATCTCCTCACTGCTGAGAAGAATCCTGCGTACCTCGTCCTCCAGACCGTCATTCATCATGATGTCGACACGCTTCTCTATCCTCGAATACAGCAGCGCTCGGTCGGCGAAATCGAGGATGAACACGGTATTGTCGTACCGTACCTCTCCTACGATCTGCTCGCGGTCGGTTTCGGTCTTGGTTTTTCCCGTAGTCTCATAGACCTCAATTGCCCGCACGACACGTTTGACATTGTTCGGGTGTATGTTTTCAGCCGCTTCGGGGTCGATTTCCCTGAGCCGTGCGTGAAGTGCGTCAGCCCCGTTTTCCTCAACAAAAGCATACAGTTCTTCCCTGAGCTTCTCGTCACGCTCGCCGTCATTGAACGCCGTGATCGTCATGAGTGAATCGTGGTACATACCCGTTCCGCCGCACAGAATCGGGATTTTTCCGCGTGACGCAATGTCTTCGATAACTGCAGAGGCATCTTTTGCGTAATCGGCAGCCGAATATTCCTGCGCGGGATCGATTATGTCAAACATATGATGCACAACCCCGCCGCGTTCTTCAATTGACGGAGTCGCCGTTCCGATATCCATGCCGCGGTAGAGCTGCATCGAGTCGCAGGACACCACCTCGCCGCCGAGCTTTTTCGCAAGAGCGATCGCGAGTCCGGTTTTTCCCGATGCAGTGGGACCGAGTATTGATATTGTTTTGATCTTTTCCATTTTTTAATTATAACTCAAGCACCTGTGTGCCGTCTTTCATAACATAATTCTCACGCACACCGCTCTCTTTCATCCAGCCCTGTACGATGATCGTCTGCCAGTTGTGAGTGTTGTAGCCTTTGCCGGCATCGTTGTTCCACAGCCACGTCGGAGTGGGCCACAAGCATATTTCGGGCGATACTGCTTCGTAGAAATCTCTGTCACATCCGTTCTGACCGTGGTGTGCCATCTGACAGATCTCGCAGTCGAGAATACCGCTGTCTTTCCAGAGACGGACGATCTTTCTGCCGGCTTCCACACCGCAGTCACCTGTGAACATCACGCTGCGTCCGCCGAGATCCATACGGAACACAAGAGAAGCGTTGTTGCAGACATTGCTGTTGACCTCAAAATCGTGCGAGTAGAGTACGGTGAAATGAGCCGAACCGATATCGAGAGTGTCACCGCCGGAGAGAATACGCATTTTGTCGGCAAAGTGAGGCAGAACACGGTAGAAATCCTTCATGGCCTGCTCAGCCGATGCATCTTCACGAGCCACAAAACCGAGCGAGGGGAAATTGAGGTAAACAACATCAAAATCCACTTCCGACATACGGTTTTCAGCAATCTCGAGAAACACGCTGATGTGATCGTCATGCGGATGTGAGAGGAACCATGCGTCGATATGCGGCTTCTCCGATTCCGTGATTCTTTTGAGATTCTCAAGAAAATTATCTGTCTCAAACGGATAGCCGCCGTCAATTACGATAATCTTTCCGTCTTCGGTTGTAATAATGAAACTGTTGCATATTGTATCTCTCACGGACGATAGCATGTGTATTGCGTTTTTCATGATGTGTTCCTTTCTGTATGGAAATTATGAAAATGAATAATGAATGGTGAAGAATGAATAATTGAGATGATATTAATTCTTCAATTTTAATTACATATCAAGTTATTATATCTGCGAAATCTCAAATTTAGTTATATCATTCCATAACTCATCTGCTTTTTCGCGTATCAGTCTTTTCACATTAGCGCTGATCTCATCAAAAGTCTCCACGCTTAGTGTGCGATTTTTCTTTTTCCATCTTCCGATGATTTTACCGTCAAGCATAACAGACGGCATAACGATTCCGGCGAGATTGAAGATTGCTCTGAGATTTTTCTGATCCAGATACAAACTCTCCTTTTTCTCGTATCCAAGCATCAACTGATCAAATCCTGCGAGAAACAGACAATGCGGTATACCACAGTCATAGGTCTTTCCGTTTTCTATGTAATAGTAGGTTCTGCCGCCGCAATCAGCCGACACAACAGGAAGCACATCGAGCCATTTCTTCACCTGAGCCGCAGATGTGTGAAAGAAGTACATTGCGTCATGTATTGATGCGGGACCGAAATTCGCAAAATAACGGCGCGCAAGTTCGGTTTCAGCTTCATCATCTTTCAAAGGTGTGAATTGCGGCGAAATGCAGAACGCTTTCTTCTCCTGAACTGTATAGTTGATAAAACCTCTTTCGCATAGTTCACGTATACCGCCGCCCCACGGATCGAACATCGAGCTTTCCTCATTCTCAGTCATTCCGTGAATACGGCAGATTTCCTTTAGCTCATCACGTTCACGTGTCTTTTCCTCAACTGAAGATAGGATTATCGCGGAAAAATATTTCTGCCGTTCGGGTGTCAGCTTCCATTTGTCCCGCTGGTTCCAGAATGAACTCTCGTTCCAGTCATTTTTACGGTAATTTTCTCCGCATCTGATAAAAAGAGGGAGATCGCTATCTGCGAAAACGTGCACAGTTCCACGGATTGTCCAGTTTTTCACAAGTCCATCAGATAATGTCAATTCATCGTAATCCAAACAACGTATTTTCAGCGAATGCATGGCATTGACCATAAACTGAGCCTGTATTCCGCAGAGATCATGAACAACAGTCAGCTTATCCGCCGGAGTTATCAGGTATTGATTTACAATGCGCCGAAGTTTGATTTCTTCCGATGTCACTTTATTCTCCTGAAATCATTCTTCATTTTTCATTAAACTATAAACATCGCATCCCCCATACTCACGGGATGTGAGTATTGACTCCCAGAGATGGGCGGTTGTAATCTTCGTAATTCTTTCATTGTT
>CAZPPN010000244.1:0-3444 GCA_964588425.1 uncultured Ruminococcus sp.
AATCGAAGCAGACGAAGTAAAACTGGCGTGCACAAAAGCCAAACGTGTCACCTGCCGTACAGCGGAAATTGCCCCCGGCTGTGAGATTGATCTGCTCGAATACAGCGAATCCGCCGATATTTTCCCCGATGCATCCGTAAAGGAAACAATAAAAATATAATTTCACTAAAACTGTTGCATTTGTTGGATAAATGCGTTATACTAAAAACAGCTAAATCTGACAAAGAAAGCAGAGGAATCATATATGACAGAAATCCGCAGAATACAGAATCTGAACGTGCCCGATCATCCCGTTGACTGTGTGCTCGATACCGATGCGTACAACGAGATAGACGACCAGTTTGCAATATCGCTTATGATGAAGCACGAAAAATTCATCATGAAAGCACTCTATGCAGCACCGTTCTTCAATAATAACTCCACATCCCCCGAAGACGGCATGGTGAGAAGCTACAACGAGATCCTGAATCTCCTCACACTTATGGGAAAAGAGGAAATGAAAGCGAATGTGTACGAAGGCTCGCGTACATACCTTCCCGATGAAAAAACTCCGGTAGACAGCCCCGCAGCGCGCCATCTCTGTGATCTCTCAATGCAGTACACCGAAGAAAATCCGCTCTATGTAGTTGCTATCGGTGCGATCACAAATGTGGCATCCGCAATCATCATGAATCCCGAGATTGCAGAGCGCATCGTTGTGGTATGGCTCGGCGGTCACGACAAAACATGGCCGAATACAGCGGAATTCAATATGATGCAGGATGTTGCAGGTGCGAGAGTTCTGTTCGGATGCGGATGCCCCGTAGTCCAACTCCCGTGCATGGGCGTGGTGTCAGCTTTCTATACAACAAAGCCCGAGCTTGAGTATTGGCTGAGAGGGAAGAACGCGCTGTGCGATTACCTCTGCGACCATACGATAGAAGAAGCCGAATCCTACGCAAATGGCAGAGTATGGAGCCGCGTCATATGGGATGTTACGGCATCGGCATGGCTTCTCAACGACAACGGACGGTATATGGATTCCGTACTCGAACCTGCCCCCATTCCCGAGTACGATCACCACTACGGATTTGATCCGCACAGACACTTCATCCGCCGTGTGACTCACATCAACCGTGACGCTCTGTTCGGACTCCTGTTCGAAACACTCGCGAGATAATAGTATAATATAAAATGAAGGACAGACCTTACGCCGTGTGACGCATGATCTGTCCTTTTTGTTATGTGGTTTTACGGATCGCAGTTGCCGCAGGGGGAATATCCCATTGAAATCAGCTCATCACGTGTGCCTGTGTGGAATGCTTTGTTGTGCTCTGCAATAGGATTTTTGCCGGTTACACTTTTGCACGAAGGATAATGGAACTTTTTTGTACTTGTGTTGAGTACATAGTTGTATTCATCAGTATCATCAACAGTTGTTTCGGTATTCATAATACTGCGGCAGATACTCTCCTGAGTATCTGTAAAATCTGCGTCAGATTTGTCAGTATCGAGAACCGATTCTTTCGGGATTATCTTTACAAACGTATCTTTGTCGGACTCACTGCAGGAGATCAGCATGAATACTGAAACAAACACCGCAAGTACAGCAAAGACCGGTTGTTTTTTGCCTGACTTCCTCAAAATCCCTCAACCTCAAGCATACCTGCCCGAACGAGTGCATCCTTGTATTCCGCAAAGTCAATGTTAATGATATTTGTGAAATAATGGTTCTTTCCGCAAATCGTCTTGTCACCAATAACTTCCCATTCGATCAGGTAGAACTTCTTCTCATCCTTTTCAATGTCGATCGTGATGAGCGGACTGCTTGCCTCAGAGGAAAGATATCCGGTTGTTTCCGCCGCGATTCTGCCGTCAGTCAGACAGGTTACCTTGTACGAGATTCTGATATCCTTGGTAGTGTCGTTGATTCCGTAAAGTGTCATCTTCGTGCCGTTCACTGGTTCGTCAAACGCAAGACAGATCGGATTCTGCGACCTCTTTATGTAATTGTAAGCCAGCTTCTTCGTGAAGTAATAGTCAACAACAGCATCGGAGATCTGCGGCCATCCGTCGATGAGGTTCCACCAGATTATACCGTTGCGGCGTCCGCGTGTGATTCTGAATCTTTCAATGAAGTATTTCTTCGCCTCAGCCTGCGAGATCTGGCTCATCAGCGCAAAGTCGTCGAGATTATCGGGCGCATCTTTGAACAGAGTATTTACCTGATTTGCCATAAGTCCGATACGGTATGCATACGGGTCTGACATATCAGCTCTCATGCAGGCAGCGTGAACAAGCCATTCTTTTCCGGGAACCCCGTTTTCGTCAAAAATAGGCCAAAGATTTTCACGGCTTATGTATTTTTCAAGCGATTTCGGTGACGGACAGCCGTGGTAACCTGTTTCGCTCGCAAAGTGGCAGACAGATGTACCGTAGAATTCACCCTTGAAGTAGTCACGCGGACCCCAGAGATGATCTTCGGAGAGCGCTTTCTTACTTCTGTATGCTTCTTCGTCAATGTAAGGAGATGAGGGAAGGAAAGGACGTGTGAAATCGTGGATACGTACCATTTCCGGAATGAGCTTTCGTGTGATCACGTTCTGGTTAGGATCGCGGTCTGTTCCTGCCCAGTTGAATGCACAGTCACATTCGTTGTCTCCCGCCCAGATCACAAGAGACGGATGATTGCGGCAGCTCTTGATTACGTGAACGACTTCAGGCTCAAGCATATCGAGGAATCTCTGTTCCTGAGGATATACACCGCAGCCCATTCCGAAATCCTGCCATACCATAATTCCGTATTTGTCGCAGAGGTCGAAGAATCTCTGTGATTCGTAAACATTGCCGCCCCACAGACGGATTATGTTGCATCCGATGTCGTCAGCCATTGCCATAGCACGGTCAACTCGGTTGATATCATTCGAATGGAATGCATCAAGCGGAACCCAGTTCGTGCCCATTGCGAATACTCTCTTGCCGTTTACGATAATGCAGAAGTCTCCGTTGCCGTCCTTGTCTGTCGTGCTTGTGCGGGAGAGAGATACCATTCTGATACCGGTGCGGAGTGAGAGCGTGTCGATTGTCTCACCGTTGTAAATCAGCTCGGCGGTGCAGTCGTAGAGATTCTGCTCACCTGCGTTTTTCGGCCACCACAGCTTGGCATCGGGAATCCATACGGAAAGACGTCCGTTTGTGTGCTTGGGCTCGGTCTGCATCTCAAACGATGAGTCGCCACATGAGCCTTTGATTCTGATGATGAAATCGTGCAGGAAATCATTCTCAACATGGAGCGTGAAATATGCCATGAGAGACGCACCGTTCTTATTCATCGAATTGGTGTAGAGGAATACATCTTCAATGCGGTCGGGCTTCTTCTGAATGAGAGAAACAGGCTTCCAAATACCGCCGGATACGATTCTCGGCATGATATCCCAACCGAACATCGAACCAGCTTTGCGGAGA
>CAZPPN010000245.1:0-3437 GCA_964588425.1 uncultured Ruminococcus sp.
TAATGACAACGCCTGAAACAATCTATAAGATGATGGTGATCGACACCAGCGAGATTGAAGTCCCCCGTGAGAAATATCAGCGAGACTTCAACGATCCGAGAACCAAGAGAATCGTTAAGGACTTTGACGAGCGCATCGCAAATGAACCGAAGCTCAGCTTCCGCGATAACAAATATTATGTATTCGACGGACAGCACACCATCGCCGCAAGAAAACTGATAAACGGCGGTCACGATCTTCCCGTACTCTGCAAAGTGTATTTCGGTATGACTGCAGAGGAAGAAGCACTTCTCTTTGCAAAGCAGACGGGTGAATCTGCTCCGGTTACAGCGGGGGCAAGAATCCGTGCCGAAATCTTCGGTAAGGATGAAATCGCCGTAGCATTTCTGAAAGCCAATGAATCCATCGGTCTGTCGCTCGATTACGATCATGAGCGTGGAGAAAATCGAATCGGCTGTATCAAGACAGCTCTTGACGCATACCGCAGGCTGGGCGAGGAACGGTACAAGGAAGCAATGAGAATCCTTGCCGCTGCATGGGATGGTGCGCCCGATTCCTTCCGTTCGGAAAATGTGATCGCCATTACCCGATTCATCCACATCTACCATGATAAGTACAATCCCAGCCGCCTGATCGAACAGCTCGGTCAGGTAGACCCGCTGACCATTCCGCGCAGAGGTCATGCCGCGGGGACAAAATTCGCAGGCTACAAGAAATATCTCTATCAGGTATATAAAATTTATAACGGAAGCGACAAACGAAATGCGCTTCCTCTGAAATTCTGAATCAATTACCGGAAGCGGCTCCGAGCAATCGAAGCCGCTTTTTACATACCAAATTTTATGGAGGAAATATAGGCACATGAATGAAAAATGGACATATCGCAGAGGTGACATTTACCTTGCAAATCTCGATCCGTATATCGGCTCCGAACAGGGCGGCACAAGACCCGTTCTTGTATTGCAGAACAATGCAGGTAATTTTTACTGCCCCACATTGATCGTAGCACCGCTGACTTCTCGGTTCTACAAGAAGACCGATCTTCCTACCCATTGCACACTTGAAAATGTGGAGTGCCTTGCAGAATCATCCATCGTTCTCCTTGAACAGATCAAAACCATCGACAAGCAGAGAATCAAAAAGTACATGGGCAAGATCAGCCGCAAGCAGATGAACGCTGTAGATGATGCTATTGAAATCAGTCTCGGACTTCGCATTCCCGAAGATACCGAAGCACCGTAAGGAGGACATCAGCATGGGTAAAAGAGATAAATACAATTCTCTCGGGTATCTCGATATGACCGCTTATCTTGCCATCCGCAAGATCGAACGGGAGGAAGCGATAAAGCGCAAAAGAGAAGATAAAAACAAACGCAAAAAGGACAAGCGCAGGAAATAATTGTCTGACATGAGAAAGTGCAGTTTTGCATAAAGATGATACAGACTCGAAAAGGAGGGGCTGTATGCAGGAAAGTGATTTTATGGAAATGAAGAATATTGATCTGAATACCGTTGATCGGGATGCACTGGTGGACATCCGCGATGTAAAAGTAGATACGGCTCTTCCCAAACGGGAACGTGCCATTGATTTTATCCGCCAGATCGGAAATCCCTATTGCTACAAGCACGGCAAATACGTTGTGAAGGTCGGCTTTGCCAATTCGGATATTTCCCTTGAAGAACGGCTTGCGGGGTATATTCGCTCCAAGTGCTGACATCCTCGACAATGCGGGACAAATCGATTACAATATAGGCAGGACTAAAAGATGCTCCGTGCTCGGTAGTTTTGCTGAATACTGAGATAAGGAGACCATCATGCAAACACAGAAAATATGGAACACTACATTGTATCTCCGCTTGTCCCGCGATGATGGAGATAAGGAAGAATCCAACAGCATTACAGGACAGCGGGAGCTTCTCCGCGATTACCTCACCCAGCATCCCGAACTTCGGGAGTATGCCGTAAGGGTGGATGACGGATGGAGTGGATCGACCTTTGAAAGACCGAGCTTTCAGGCAATGATCGAAGATGTGAAAGCGGGACGAACCGATTGTATTGTAGTCAAGGACTTATCCCGTTTCGGTCGTAATTACTTGGACGCAGGCGAATATATCGAAAAGATATTTCCGTTCCTCGGTGTCCGGTTCATTGCGGTCAATGACAACTATGACAGCCTTGGTGACAAAAAGGCATCCGATGATCTGATAATTCCGTTCAAAAACCTCATCAATGAAGCCTATTGCCGTGACATATCGGTGAAAATCCGTTCTCAGCTTGAAGTCAAGCGGAAAAGCGGTCAGTACATCGGCTCGTTTGCTACCTTCGGGTATATGAAGGATGAGCAGAACAAAAACAAGCTGGTGGTCGATCAGTATGCCGCAGATATTGTACGTGACATTTTCAAATGGAAACTGGAAGGCGTCAGTCCGCAGGACATTGCGGAGGGACTGAACAAGATCGGCGTACTCTCCCCGATGGAATATAAGCGTTCTTTGGGAATGAAGTACACCACCACCTTCAAAACCAATGCAAAGGCGTTATGGTCGGCGGCAGCGGTACTGCGTATTTTGAAAAATCCCGTTTACACAGGAGTTCTTGTACAGGGTAAGGAAACCACACCAAGCTACAAGGTTCATAAGCGCATCACGAAAGCGGAATCCGAATGGACGGTTATCACAGACAGCCATGAAGCAATCATTTCACAGATCGACTTTGACAGCGTTCAGAAGGTGTTGAAGCTGGACACCCGCCGCAGTCCCGATGAGGAAGCGGTACAATTATTCAGCGGTATGGTATTCTGCGGCGATTGCGGCGCAAGCATGGTTCGTAAAACCGTTCCGGCAGGCGAGAAAAAGTATGTGTATTACATCTGTTCCGCACACAAGCAGGACAAAAGCTGTTCTCCACACAGAATCCGTGACATTGCTCTTGAGGAAATCGTACTTGACAGCCTGAAACAGCACATCCGTGAAGTGGTTGATTTGAGTGAGCTGCTGGATATTACCGATACAGCACCACTCAGAACGGCACAGGCGCAGAAGATACAGCGGCAGATCGACAAGCAGTATGAGGAATACGAACGGCTTCAAAAACTCCTGATGTCGCTGTATGAAAATCTGACCGATGGTGTGATTGACCGTGATGAATACACCCGCCTGAAAGCGAGCTTTACTGCCCGTGCCGATGAAGCCGAAAAGCAAATGGACGCACTTCGGGAGAATCTGACCGAGATTCAGAATCGCGGTACGGAAAACGCATGGATGGATGAATTTAAGAAAAGACAGGGACTCACATCCCTTGACCGTGCGGTTGTTGTGGCTCTGATCGACAGAATATTGATTCACAGTAATGATACCATTGAGATCATCTATCGCTGGCAGGATGAATTTGCATGGCAGCTTGACATTCTGCGGAGTACAAAATTACAGGAAGTAGG
>CAZPPN010000246.1:0-3431 GCA_964588425.1 uncultured Ruminococcus sp.
ATATAACAATGGTCCCGAGAAGCGTGTCGCATAAAGCAGACTATGTAAATTTTCCCGGAAATGATCGAGTGGCACTAAAGTTGCACGGAAATTGCCTTGACAGCAATGCGAGTGATCTGTTCAAAAACATTCCCCGTCCTGCTCATTTTCAACCCACAGTAGAAAAACAGCTCCCTTGTCCCGTTATTGAAAAACGCCGGAAAAACTGCTATACTATTATCAGAAAAACGGAGGTAAAACAGCATGACTATCGGAGAAAGAATCAAATACTATCGTCTGCAAAATCAGATGACTCAGGAAAAGTTAGCAGCAGAGCTTAATATATCATTTCAGGCAGTCTCAAAATGGGAGAGAAATGAATCTCTGCCGGATGTAACACTTATACCGCAAATGGCTGAGATTTTGAATGTCACCTGTGATGCGCTCCTTACGGAAAACAACTGCTTTTCAGAAAGTAAAATTGATACAGTAATCCGTTATGCTGCTGCGCTGAATGTGGAAAATCATGACGAGTATCTTCAGAGAATCGAACTGCTTGAAAAAACACTTGAAAAGTATCCGCATTCTATCCGGCTGATGCTTGAATTGGCTGACAGTTACTCGAAAGGCAGCGCATACCCGGAATACACAAAGAAAAATTACTTGCAGAGAACCATTGATATAGAGGAATATGTAGCAGTACATACAACCGATCCGGGGCAAAAGTATCAGACAACGACGATGCTTTGTTATATGTACCGCTCGCTGGAAAAGTATGATCGTATCCGTGAGCTTGCCGAAACTATGCCGGAGCTTTATCAGACAAAGCCGGCACTGATCCATCATGCGATGCCGGGAGCAGAACAGCTTGAAGGAATCCACAGCTTCTGTAAAGAACTGATCGATATGACGGAGTGTTATCTGAATCTGCTGATTTACCCGAATATGGGAGAGGCAGAAAAGAAAGCATTGAATCATTTACGTGAAATTGCGGATGATCGCAAGCTATGGAATACAAAGCGATATGAATGAATCCCATTTGGCAAGAAAAATTACAAAAGTTGCCCGGAAATTGATAGAAATTTTCCCGGAAATGATCGGTACTTGCAAGGTGTGTTCCGATATGGTATAATATAATAAAATCCTAAACTTATGAGGTTGAAATGTCTGAATTTTTAGCATCGCTTCATCCGGCTGCCGTATGCCTTATCGTATGCGCCGCAAAGATCATTGAGATCACCATACAATCGCTTAAAACCTGCATGATGGTCAAGGGGCAGAGACTCAAAGCCGCAGGTCTTGGTTTTGCCGAATGTGCAATATGGGGACTTGTCATATCCACGATCATCAACACGCTCGGTGACAATCCTGTTCTGCTGTTATTTTACTGTCTCGGATACGCCGCAGGACTGTTTCTGGGATCCACAATCGAGGGCAAGATCGCGCTCGGAACATCGAATCTCGAGCTTATTGCAGGAGATGACAGCACAGAAAAAATCACCGAGTATCTCCGCGCCAACGATATGGGATACACGGTTCTTGAAGGACACGGCTCAAAGGACAAGATGAACATGATATTCATCGTACTCCCGAGACGCAGCAGCATCCGTGTACTGAAAGATATCCGCAGAATCTGCGACAACAAGGTATTTGTGGTGGCATCCGAAGTCAGCAGATATGCGGGAGGATACGGAATGGTGAAATAACACCAAATTATATGCAGTCAAAGCCGAATTTGTGCCCTGTTTTTTATTAAAATATTTGATTCGCTTAAATTTCACGAAAAATAACTCCGTCCTCTATTGACATATAACGGTGTTTATGTTATATTATTAAAAGTTGAATTGCAATTTTTAATAATGGAGTATGCTACATGAATATTGTCGAAAATCAGACATTTGATGAAGAAAGAGCGTTTTACGGCACCGACGGAGTCACGATCAAAAATTGCCGTTTCGACGGTGCTGCCGACGGTGAGAGCGCATTCAAGGAGAGCCGCCGTATTACGGTTGAAGACTGTTTCTGGAACCTGCGCTACCCTTTCTGGCATGACAAATCGCTTGAAATAAAAAACACAGAGTTGACGGAAAAATGCCGTGCCGCGCTGTGGTATTCGGAAGATATAAAGATATCCGATTCAAAACTTCACGGAGTCAAGGCTCTGCGTGAGTGCTCCGCAATCGAGATCACAGACTGCGACATAATCTCTCCCGAATTCGGATGGTTCACAGACCGTGTTGTAATGCAGAAATGCCGTGCTGAGGGTGAGTATTTCATGTTCCGCTCGGCTGATCTCCGCTTCTCCGATGTCGAGTTCAAGGGAAAGTATTCGTTCCAGTACATAACCGATTCCGTATTCGAGAACTGTGTATTCGACACAAAGGATGCATTCTGGCACGCAAAAAATGTCACAGTCAGAAACTGCATTGTTAAGGGTGAATATCTCGCGTGGTATGCCGAGAACATCACTTTCGATCACTGCAGAATCAGCGGAACACAGCCTCTCTGTTACTGCAAAGGTCTGAAGCTGATCGACTGTGAGATGATCGACGCCGATCTCAGCTTTGAAAAATCCGATGTCGAAGCGGTTGTGACAACACCTGTCATCAGCATTAAAAACCCCACATCGGGATATATTAAAGTTCCTGCGGTGGGTGAGATCATACGGAATGATCCCGAATCCGTATGCAGGATTGATATAGCCGAATAAACAAGACAAGCTGTCGTACCCGGGAATTATTCTCAGGTATGACAGCTTGTTTTTTGCTGTTATTGTTTTTTAACGGTTTGACCTGTCCGCCAGATTATGCGTTTGTCTTTTCGAGGTCCTTCTTACGGATTTCGACACGTCTTACCTTACCGCTGATTGTCTTGGGAAGTTCATCGACAAATTCAACGATTCTCGGATACTTATACGGAGCTGTATGTGTCTTGACGTATTCCTGAATTTCTTTCTTCATTTCATCCGTGCCGACCGTACCCTTTGTGAGAACGATTGTCGCCTTTACGATCTGACCGCGGACTTCATCAGGAACAGGTGTGACTGCGCATTCAAGAACATAAGGAAGCTCCATGATAACGCTTTCGATTTCAAAAGGACCAATGCGGTATCCGGATGACTTGATAACGTCGTCGATACGTCCGACATACCAGAGGTATCCGTCTTCGTCCATAGTTGCCTGGTCGCCTGTATGGTAGTAGCCGTCATGCCATACATCGTTTGTCTTTTCTTCGTCAAGGTAATATCCCATAAAGAGACCGCAGGGTACTCCGTCCTTTGTACGGATACAGATTTCACCTGTGTCACCGATCTGGCATTCGTTTCCGTCGGGATCGAGAACAACAACGTCATACAGCGGGCTGGGCTTACCCATAGAACCGATTTTGGGTGTGGAGCCTACGAAATTCGCGATGGAAAGTGTTGTTTCTGTCTGACCGAAGACTTCCATGAT
>CAZPPN010000247.1:0-3424 GCA_964588425.1 uncultured Ruminococcus sp.
TTGGATTCATACTGATCGGCAGGAGATATTCTCAGAGCATAACTCTTCCCTTTTTCGTCTGTTATAAAATACTTTTTATCGCTTGACCAGCCTTTTGTAATAGGCTCGCGCGAAATAATGCTGTCAATTATTCTTTTCATACAAAAGTTCCCTTGATCTGAATGTTTGTGCAAAGGTTATGATATCACAAAAAGCATATGCTGTCAATATATGTATACCGTAATAAAGAACACCGCCGAAATCAATCGACGGTGAGTATAATATTAAAATCAGATCATTCCGGCAGCTTGTCGCAGAACATGATGAGGTTTGATGTGACTTGCTCGTTTTCGGTCAGCGGACGGAATGTTCCGTTTGAGTAAAGGATGTCCATTACCATGATGGCAGTAGAGTTTCCGATAAAATTCGATACGGAATGTTTTATAACATAGTCTCTCATCTGAGTCGGGAAGCTTTTCGCACTGTTCATTGCATCCTCGAGCGCATAATCGGCATACTTTTTTCTGATATCCTGCGGCAGTTCAGGCAATTTCGAAATGAATGAATCGAAACTTCCCTTTTTAATCATGATATTGATTTTTCCGTCGTCAGTTATAAACTGTTTTTCACGGAGTCGGGAGAATTTCTGAGAATTTACAATATCCGGCTGAATCATTCCTGAAATAATTTCGTAAACATAATCATAATCCTCTGTCAGATTGTTCATCCAGGTTCCTGTACGCGATGTGAACTTATTGTCGACTGTCCACGCATATACGGAATTATATTTTTCTGACCCACGCGTCATAGGCCCGCAAGACCAGTAATTATCAGTGAATTCTGATTTATATTCAGGATCAACAGGTTCAGACGATATTTGAACATGAGTAATGAATTCTCCGCCGGCTTCAGTCTTGGCTATGTATTTTGAAATATCTCTGTCTGCATGAAGTCCGCATTTCTGAAGAATGCCGATATATATTGCGGCTGCCTCAAAGAGTTCACGGTTTCCTCCCGGGATATAAATATCATCAATATCACGCACAGCCTCACGAACAAGCGGAACATAGTCATTGATCAGCATTTCGGCTACTTCCATGCTCTTTTTAAGACTTTTATCGCTTCCTTCATTTGAGTAAGTTTCCGGATTGAAATATACATAAGTTGTATATCTTCCACCCGCTTCACGGACGAGGAACCCATTTTTCTCAAGCATATCAATCTTATCCTCAATGAACACAAGAGTGATTCCAAGTTCTTCAGAAATCTCCTGCTTTGTTCTCGGAGTATGGTATACGCTGTAAATAATATTCAGATCAATAAGGTCTCTGATATAGTATTCCGGTCCGTCATTATTTCCTGTATGACCGCTGTGTCCGATACTTACAGCCTTAACAGGATTCATACCGAGTTTTCCGATTTTTCTGTCCATAGTTATACCTTCCTTTAATTCATTTCTGGCTTTGCTCAGATGCCATTTTACCGTTCCCTCGGGAATGTTCATTTCCTTTGAGATACCCAATATGGATTTGTTTTCAAAGTAGTATGAATAAACTATCTCACGACGCGTCTTTGTGAGAAAAGTGATCTCGCGGCGGAGTCTCAGAAGTTCTTCTTCCCGGCTGTCATCCGCGTATTCATCTTCATACGGTATTTCACAATCATCTATCGGCACCTCTGTTCGTTTGTTTCGTGCGACAAGTTTTGAGTACATGTTCTGACTGATCCGCCAGATATATCCGTCGATGTTGGATATATCCTCGCTTTTCAGCAGAGATATGTACACTTCCTTTACGATTTCGGCTGAGAGCTCTTCGGCTTCATCGTAGCAAAAGGACTTCTTCACAGCGAATCCATAGATTTTTGTGAGATATTCTGTTATGATTTGATCTGCTTTTTGTTTATTCATATCGTACCTCCGGCGCCTTTCACTTATATAGTGTGGGGAACGGGTTAAAGGTTGGTGTTTTTTTAGAAATAAATAATGTAGGAAGAAAAAGACGGGCAACCGAAATTGTCCGCCTTTAGCTTGTCAAAGAACTATTTATTTATTCTATTAAAACGCGTAGATTGTTGTTGTATCGTACTTCTCGCCGGGTCTGAGTATCACATTTGTGAAGCCTTCATGATTGATCGAGTCGGGCATGCACTGTGTTTCGAGACAAACAGCGCAATGTTTGTACTGAGGAATCCGACGCTTGAATGCGGGATCTTCTGTATTGATCATGTTGGCTGTGTAAATCTGAACGCAGGGCTGATCTGTATAGCACTTCATGATTCTGCCGGACTTTGTGTCCTCGAGAATACCGCGGAGTTTGAGTTTTCCGTCGTAATCGGCGAAGCAGAAATTGTTGTCATATCCGCCGAATTCCTTGATCATCGGATGATCCGCAGCGAAGCCTTCGCCAAGCAGCTTTGCTTCTCTGAAGTCGTAAGGAGTACCCGCAACATCGGTCAGCTTTCCGTCGGGAATAAGCTCGCTGTTCAGGCTGTTGATCTTGTCAGCATCAAGCCAGAGCTTGTGATTGTCAACAACACCGGATTCGTATCCGCCGAGATTGAAGTAAGCATGATTTGTGAGGTTTACGATAGTTGTTTTATCTGTCTCTGCCTCGTAATGAATGGAGAGAGCGCCTTCCGTGAGGAGCGTATATGTTACCTTGACCTTGAGAGTGCCGGGATAGTTCTCTTCCATATCCGGGCTTATGTAACGGAGAATGAGAGCAGGTTCGTCATCGGTTCCTGCCATTTCAGCTCCCCAGATCTTCTGGTCGAAGCCTTCTTTACCGCCGTGAAGAGTGTTATTGCCGTCATTCTTGTAAAGCTCGTATGTCTTGCCCTCAAGTGTGAACTTCGCATCTCCGATACGGTTACCGATTCTTCCGATAAGCGCGCCCTGATATCCGCCGGATTTGAGGTAGTCGTCAGTACTGTCGAAACCGCATACAACGTCAGCCAGCTCACCGTTCTTATCCTTAACCCAGATATTCTTGATGATACCGCCGTAGTTGAGGATTGTCACGCAAACATGAGACTGATTCATGAGAGTATATGCATATACATCATGAGCGTCATTTGTACCGCGGAGTATGCCTCCGAATAAATCCTTTTTTATCATTTCTCCACCTCAGTCGTCGTAACCGTTGGGATTATTCTTCTGCCATCTCCATGAGTCTTCACACATTTCACGGATGCCGTTTTCAGCAACCCAGCCGAGTTCACGCTCAGCAAGCTCAGCGCTGGAATAGCATGTAGCAATGTCACCGGGACGTCTTTCCTTGATGGAATACGGAATCTTTACGCCTGTCGCTTCTTCGAAATTCTTAACGATGTCGAGAACGCTGTATCCCTTTCCTGTGCCGAGGTTGTAGAGCTTCAGACCGCAGTTTTCGCGGATCTTGTTGATAGCGCATACATGACCCTTAGCGAGGTCAACAACGTGGAT
>CAZPPN010000248.1:0-3407 GCA_964588425.1 uncultured Ruminococcus sp.
TGTCAAGAACGGCTATGTGACACTTCACTGCACAAACGACGAAAACAAATCGTTCTACATCACAGTTCCGTATTCCGAAATGAACCTTGACTGCAATGCAAACGACCACCTCGGCAGATCATTCAAGCTCATCTACAATGAAGAAAGCGGCAAATTCGAAGTTCTCTCCGCTGTTGAACGTACAATAACAAAGGACTATATGTCTGTTGAGATCGACGAAGATGACGAAACAGTAAAGATCGGAGACAGCGAATATACTCTTGTTGACGAATACTCCGATGAGCTTTCCACTAACAACAATGAGCTTATACTCTATGCGTATGACGCAGACGGCAAGCTCGAGCTTATCGAAGATATCGAAGAACTTGAGGAACTCCTCGGCTTCTACCGTGTGACACTCATGTTCGACGATAACAGCGAAACAGCAAAGCGCGGCGTGATCAGAGTGTTCGAGATGGATATGCTCGATATCGACGATGACGGCAAGATCAATATCGCTGACGACAACAAGGCTGCTGACATCACACTCATCAACAAGGATGAAGCTGAAAGCGGCGACTATGTTCTCTACTACTATAACTCATCCGCCAAGGAACTCGAGATCGCGAAGATCCTCGATATCGAAAGCGGCACAGTCAAGAGAATCACAAACTCCGTTGTCAAGATCGGTGACGTGCAGTACACACTCGGCAACGAAACAGCAGGCATCAGCGCGGAATCCATCAGAAGCAAGCTCACACTCGGAACAACAGCGTCGGTTGTAATTTATGATGACGCGGTAGTTGCGGTAATCGAGGGCGTGACAATCACAAACTCCAGCCGTTACCTTCTCGCACTTTCCGATGCACACAGAGTATATGAAAACGGCATCTTCAGATATGTAATGACAGCATTTGTTGACGGCGAAGAAAAGAACATCTACGTGAAGAACTCCGCCGGAACAGAGGGCAATGTTTACAGATACACAGAAGCAGCGGGCGAATACACTCTCATTGATCCCACAATCGAGGACGGCATCATCATCTCCGGCAAGACTGAATTCATCCAGAGCGCAGGCGGACTTGATGAAATCGCTTACATGATCGACAGCGCTGACAGCACAACAATCGAGCTCGGCGGCAGAAACTACTACACAATCACAGCAGGCAATGCAGAATCCGTATCTTCCGTAGCAGGACTTGAAAATGTACGCTTCGTCTGCGACAAGAACACAGTAATCGTTGTGAACGAAAACGGCACAATCATGCAGAGAAGCGGCGCGTATAACTCCACTATCAGCGTGAACGACGGCGCATCCGTTGTGGCGGTATTCGATAACGAAGTCGGATCTGTTGAAACACTCAAGTACCTCTACATCTCCGACGGTTCACTCGGCAACTACGACCTTGATGCTGAATTCGTAAGAATCCTTGCAGAAAACGGTCTTGTATACGAAAACGGCACAGCATATGTAGAATACACAGTATACAACTTCGCGACAGGCAAGATCGAAACAAAGCTTTCCAGACACGGCGAACTCACAATCGGTGAAGATTACAGATGCGGCAACGATGATACCATCACATCCGACAGAGCAGATGTTGTTGTAAACGGCTTCGTAACAGGCTACACAAGCAGTACAGTTACCGTTGACGGCTCAACATTCGCACTCGCAGATGACGTCAAGATTGTCAGAATCACAAGCGACAACAAGCTCGAGACAGTTGCAGTTGCGGATCTTTACATGAAGAACATCGAGTTCATCTCCGACCGCGGTGTAGTAACACTCATCATTGAAGGCAACAGCGCTGAATTTGAAGCAGTATACGCAGATTCCGTGATCACAGTAACACCTGACTTTGATATCACAAACTTCTCTGATTCCGCGATCTCTGCGGTTAAGCTCGAGAAAGGCAGTGAAAACGTGACTGTTGAAGGCGTGACGGTATCAGTCAGCGAGGGCGGTGCGATAGTGTTCACACTTCCCGAGGCACTTGCGGAAGGCGAATACAAGCTCACATTCAAGATCGGCACAAAGTCCTTCACGGCAGGTTTCACAGCTTCCGCACCTGAAACACCGGAAGTTCCCGAAACACCTGAGACACCCGAGACACCCGAGACACCCGAGACTCCTGAGACACCCGAAACACCCGAGACACCCGAAACACCTGATACTCCGGAAACACCCGAGACACCCGAAACACCTGAGACACCCGAGACTCCGGAAACTCCTGACAGACCCGACAGACCCGGACATCATTGATCAGAATCTCAGTAGTCTGACATAATAAAACAAAAAGAAAGCTCATTCTCCCGAAAAAGAGGATGAGCTTTGCTTTATTATAATCAATAATTTGTACGTGTGATGATGTTGTCCTGAAGATCCTTGCCGAGACGGGTGAAGTAATCGCTGTATCCGCCGACACGAACGATGAGGTCACCGTACTGTTCGGGATGCTTCTGAGCTTCGATGAGTTCCTCTGCGGAAAGAACATTGATCGAGAGCTGCTGTCCGCCTCCGCCGAAATATTCTTTCGCAAGATTGATGAAGGATTCCATACCCTTTTCGCTTGCAAACAGCTTCTTTTCAAATCTCAACTGGAGAACAAACCCGCTGATAACTTCCGTGTGGTCATATGTGAGAGCCGATTTGATTGCAGCAGTAGGACCATTTATATCCTTGCCGGGTGTTGCGCCGATAGAATCAGCGAAAATCGTTTCCTCTTCAAGCAGACCGTTCGGAAGTGCAGCGCACGCAAGACCTCTGTCAGCAGCTCTGTTATATGTACTGCATCCTCCTGCGAATTTACCGCCGCGGAATGTGTTCTTGGTCTTGAGGTAAGCGAACCAATGATCGGATACCTCTTTCATGATGCTGTCAACATAGCTGTCGTCATTTCCGAAGTGAGGTGCAGTCTTGAGTACAGCGCGCATTTCTTCGTATCCGTCGAAGTTTTTGCGGAGTGCATCAACGATCTCGGACATGGTGTAACGCTTTTCTTCGAACACAAACTTCTTGATCGCTGCGAGTGAGTCAACACAGTCGGGCATACCTTCGGAAAGAATCTGACCGTCACCGTAGAGCGGACCGCCGTTTTTGTAGTCCATGCCTTTTTCAAGACATCCTTCGAGGAGACAGGAACGAAGCGGAGAAGGAGCTGTGCGTGCGTATGTTCTTTGCGATGATACGGAGAGATTACAGCAAACATCCGTGATATAGTCGACCTGACGGAAGAACGCTGTCATAAGCTCGTCGAAAGACTTGAAGTTACGCGCATTACCCGTGTGGATACTGAGCTGTTTGCCACACTTGATATCAATACCGTCGTGGAGGGTGTATTCGAGACACTTACCGAAGTTTACCTCGCCGTCTTCAAGACCCATGTGTGATTTACCCATGATGTCGATCTGGTTGCATCCGTTCATGC
>CAZPPN010000249.1:0-3390 GCA_964588425.1 uncultured Ruminococcus sp.
TTTCTGCATACCTGTTGCGTATGAGCTTGATCTGAAAAAATGCGCTCAGGCTGCCGGTGTCAAGAGAGGTGAGATGATCCATGTAAAGGAGCTGCTCCCTCTCACCGGGTACATCAGAGGCGGTTGCTCACCGGTCGGAATGAAGAAGAAGTTCCCCACTTTCATAGATGAAACGGCGATTCTGTTTGACAAAATTTATGTCAGTGCAGGTATGCGCGGGGTTCAGATTATTGTGAATCCGGAGGAGCTTGCCGGATATGCCGATGCAAAATTTGCGGATGTTGTGAAATAAAAAAGGGCTGATATGCCTCCGTTTTGAGAGGAGTATATCAGCCTGTTTTGTGTTTTATTCTTCTGTCAGTTCAAGGATATCATTCTGCAAAATGTTTGCAAGTTTTTTACCTTTTGCAAAATGCGAGGCAAAATTGAGTTCATTTCTGATAATCATATCTCCGAAAGGACCGTTGCCGTATACATCACACATGAATGCTTTTCCTGCAGAGTTGTTTCGATATATGCGGGGATGACCTTGTGATATCCTTCACATGAAAGGGATTCAAGTACTGCACCTGCCATTGCTGTATCTTTTACATTAACATGAACCGTAGTGAACATTGAATCATATGTATGGGAGATATATTCTTTCTGTGTTTCGTCATATTTCGGAAGTGGAATAATGGAGAAATCATCTTCAATAAGCGATCTTGAATCTCCGCCGTAGCAGGCAAGAATGTTGAATTCTGCACCGTCGAATGTAAGATCTGCCGGAAGCTCGTCAAGTTCAGCGGGATCAATCGTTTCTGCTGCAGTTTCAAGCTGAGTTTCGTTTTCGGATTCGCCGTTTACCGCGTTATTCTCGGTTTCATTGGTATCCGGATTACCGCAGGAAACCGAAGACAAAGCCAATAACGCTGACAAAATGAACAGTGTGATATTTTTCATTGGGAATACTCCTTTGTGTTTTTTATTAATATATCACAAATTTGCTTCCGAATTTCGGGGGAGTTAACATTTTGTGAACCGGTGAATTTGACCAGTAACTTTCGTCATTCCTTTGATTTTCCCAAAATTCTTACTGCCGTGGATCCGTCATGTTCGTCGAGCAGAACCGACACAAACTCATCCTTGGATGTGGGAATATTTTTACCGACAAAATCGGGATGTATCGGAAGCTCTCGGTGTCCGCGGTCGACAAGAACTGCAAGCTGGATTGATGACGGTCTGCCGAGCGCAAATACCGCTTCGATCGCGGCTCGTGCGGTACGTCCGGTACAGATGACATCATCGACCAGTATAACCTTCATTCCGCCGATATCGAAATTGACGGAATTTGTCACTTCTGCCCCGCTTTCACGGGTTCTGTCGTCTCTGAATGACGTGATGTCAATATATCCCACCGGAACCGATACATTCTCGAACTTTTTCAGATTTTCGGCGAGAATATCAGCGAGGTAGATGCCTCTGCTCTTTACGCCGATTATGCAGACGTTTTCTGTACCTTTGCTGCGTTCGATTATTTCATGTGTTATTCTTGCAAGCGAACGTCTTACCGCCGCTTTATCCATAAGCTCGGATTTAACAACGTACATGGCTGACTCCCGTTTATATCAGAATCTTTTCGTATGCGACTCTCTCATCGCCGTTTTCAAGGTAAATGATGCCGCAGTATTCAAAGCCGTTTTTCTCAAGCATACGGCGCATTACCACATTTCCGCGGTGCGTATCAATTCGCAGAGAGCCGTGTTCCATTTTTCGTGCAAATTCGGATGCATACTCAATGATGCTTCCCGATACTCCGCTTCCTCGGTTTGCCACAGACACAGCAACACGGTGGATAGCAGTATAGGTTCGGTAATTGTCACCGGTTTTCCAATGTCCTTCGTAAATTTTGTCGTAAGTCGGCTCACCGTCATTTATAAGAGCGAATGTTCCGCATATTTTACCGTCCGTCTCAACACAGTACGATCGGCTGAGTGCTATATCCTCTTCAACGACTTCCGCTGAGGGATATCCGTTCTGCCACTGATCTATACCGAGAGAGGCGATTGTGCGGCGTGCTTCGTCATATATTGCGTCAATCTGTGCTATATCTCTGGTTTCTGTTTTTCTTATCACTGTTTTTCTCCGGATGTTTTTTTACATTTTAACATATATCTGAATCCCCGTCAAGATGATTTGAATTTTGGGTTGATTTTTTATGTTGATTATTGTATAATGATTTCAGTCTGAATATCTTTTGAGGTACTTTATGAAATTCAACAAGCTGGTGCGTGACAAAATTCCCGATATGATAATAAACGAAGGTTTAATTCCGGAGACACGCATTTTATCCGATGAAGAATACATATCGGAACTGGATCGAAAACTTGATGAAGAAATCGCGGAATATCATCAGGACAAGAATCTCGAAGAACTCGCTGACATTCTTGAAGTTTTGTTTTCGATAGCTGAAGCAAGAGGTTATTCTATCGAAGATCTGATGAAGCTGAAAGAGGAAAAACGTAACAAAAGAGGCGGTTTTTCCAAAAAAATATATCTTATTTCAAAACATCAGCACGATTGATTATATAACAAGAGGTAAATAAATGGCAACCGGAACAGTTTTCAACATACAAAAATTTTCCATCCACGACGGGCCAGGGATCCGCACAACGGTTTTTCTCAAAGGATGTCCGCTCAGATGCAAATGGTGTCACAATCCCGAGGGGCTGAGCCGTGATTCGGAAGTCGAGTTCGAAGAAACAAAATGCGTTTACTGCGCTCGATGTGTTCATGCCTGCTCACATGGCGGTCACAATATTGCCGACGGTGTTCATGGTATTGACAGAACCTCATGTGTCAGATGCGGAAAATGTGGCGAGAGCTGTCTTTGCGGTGCGCTTAGGATTGTAGGGGACATGAAATCTCCCGAAGAAGTGATCGCAAAGGTACTTGAGGACAAGATTTTCTATCAGACCAGCGGTGGCGGAATGACTGTATCGGGCGGCGAACCATTCTATCAGCACGAATTCACTCTTGAACTTCTTCGTTTTGCTCGTGAAAACGACATCGGAACTGCTGTTGAAACATCCGGATTCTGTAAAAGTGAGATCATCCGCGAGGCTGTTCCGCTTGTCGATCTGTTTCTGTTCGACTACAAGGCTACGGGAGAGGAGCTTCACCGTGAGCTTACCGGTGTACCACAGGATATAATCCTCGAAAATCTGAAGCTGATCGGGGAGCTTGGCGGTAAGATTGTACTGAGATGTCCGATCATACCGGGAGCTAACGACACAGACGAGCATTTCGCGGCTATCGCATCAATTGCGGAAGAAAACGACGGAATAATCGGTGTTGATCTTGAGCCTTACCACCCTCTCGGAGTCGGAAAAGCCCCGAAGATCGGCAAGG
>CAZPPN010000250.1:0-3380 GCA_964588425.1 uncultured Ruminococcus sp.
TTGAAAATCCGACTCTTGAGCTTTCCGGAATAATCCTCGCCTCTCTCTTTTCTCACACCGCGCTCAAAAAGATCCATCGTAACATTGTAAGGATCTTTCTCCTTATCAAAATATTCGGCGCGCTTCATCATTCCGGAGAAAACTTTTTCGAGATAAGGCTCAAACATCGCAAAGTCATTGTTTTCCTTCGCTTCGTGCCAGACTGAGCTTGCTTCGGAAATAAGAATATCAAACGCAACAGCTTCATCCTTCGGGATTTTTCGTGTCATATCGAGAGTGCGGTACAGCTCAGAAATGTGACGTGCGGTAATACGGTCAAGCGTGTCCCTTGTCCCATAAAGATATTCAATCGCAGATACAGCCTGCGTGTCGGTCGTAAGCTCATACTGCATGCGTGAGAGCTCACCGAGAGTTTTTGCACGGTAAGGTGAACTTCCGACCGGTGCAGCAGTCTCTCCGTCAATAAAGAGCACAGCCGTTGCATGACCGAGAGCGCGGAGTGCCGCCTGATTTGCATTGAGAATTTCAAGTGCCTGTTCTTTGTTCATGATCTACCATCCTTGAATTTAGTTTACGGAAATATTATATCATCACAGATTCACATTGTCAACCGATCATGATTTTGAATGGGAAATGAATTTTATTCATGTCCGAAGAAAGTACGCTAACGGGATTTTGCAGGAAAAAACAGAATACAAATCAAAAATCCGATTCAAAAAGTCGAAAATTCAGCTCAAATTTCAAAAAAATGAATTTTTTTCGTCCATTTCTTCAATTTTATTTCGTAAAAGTATTGCAAAAATGGAAATAGTATTGTATAATTAAAAGTGTAATATTTAAATTCGGACATTGATCCGATAATACATGGAGGAAAACATGAAGAAAAGATTATTTTCTGTAATCGCGCTTGCACTCGTGTGCATTCTCTGCTTCGCTTCCTGCGGTGGCGCTGCAAAGATGACAATGGGTACAGGCGGCACATCCGGCACATACTATGCATTCGGCGGCGTTCTCGGCCAGTACATCAAGAACCACGGCGGCGTTGACGTAAACGTAGTATCCACTGACGGTTCCAAGGCTAACATCCAGAGCATCGACTCCGGTGACTACCAGCTCGGTACAGTTCAGTCCGACGTTATGGCATATGCATGGAATGGTACAAACTCCTTCGCTGAAGAAGGCGCTATCAAGACATTCAGAGTTGTCGGCGGTCTCTACGCAGAAGCTGTTCAGCTCGTAACAATGAACCCCGAAATCAAGAGCGTTGCTGACCTCGCAGGCAAGAGCGTATCCATTGGTGCTCCCGGCTCCGGCGTATACTTCAATGCTATCGACGTACTTGCAGCAGCAGGTCTCACAGAAAACGATATCAACGCACAGTACCAGAGCTTTGCAGACAGCGCTGAAGCTCTCAAGGACGGTAAGATCGAAGCAGCGTTCATCGTTGCAGGCGCTCCCACACCGGCTATAACAGAACTCGCTACAACAGCTTCCGCATACCTCGTACCGATCGACGGCGAAATTGCTGACGCTGTAATGGCAAGCTGCCCGTACTACACAAAGTACACAATTCCCGCAGGCACATACCCGGGACAGGATGCTGACGTAGAAACAGTAACAGTTAAGGCTACACTTATCGTTTCCGCAGACGCTGACGAAGAAACAGTTTACAACCTCACAAAGGCTATCTTTGATAACGCAGAAGCAATCGCTGCTGAAAACGCTAAGGGTGCTGAACTTTCCCTTGACAATGCAACATCCGGTATGACAGCTCCGTTCCACAAGGGCGCTGCTAAGTACTTCGCAGAAAAGGGTTATAACGTAACCGCCGAATAAAACTGCATGGCAGTAACAATAGGGCTGTGGTGCAAGATCACCGCAGTCCTTTTTGGTTGAACAGCATCCACATTAACAGCAGTATCCAAGGAGATTCCAATGGCATTCAATAAACTCAAAAACAAAAATAATAAGGATACGGAGACTGAAAAAAAAGTAACTGAAAATATTCAAGATACAGACATGGAAGTGGACGAGTCCGCTCTTGATGCTGTAATGAAAAAGTATGACCGCGAATCCAATAAGCGTATCTGGGAAGGAAAACCGAAGATAGTTGTTGATTGTATTCTCGCTGCTTTTTCACTTTTCTGTATCTATGTAACACTTTTCACCACATGGCTTGAAGAAATCAGACTTACATCTTTCGTTGCCTGCATCGTGATGATCGGTTTCCTCGTTTTCCCTGCAAAAAAGGGTATTCAGAAGGTAAACTATATGCCGTGGTATGACATCGTACTGATGGTTCTCGGTACAGCGTCATTCCTGTATTTCACATTCAATGCATACGATATCATCCAGCAGGGCAGTAAATTCCAGACATATCAGATCTTAATCGGTATCGTCGGTATTATTGCAATCGCGGAAGTGTGCAGACGAAGCGTAGGTCTTCCTATCCTCTGCGTAGCCGGTGCGTTTATCGTTTACGCTCTGACTGTCGGTCTCGCTAACCCCACATTCTCAGGCAGACTCAATTATCTCGTCAGAACTATCTTCTATTCAAAAGAAGGTATTCTCTCAACACCTATCAATACCTGTTCCAAGTTCATCGTTGTATTCATCATCTTCGGTGCATTCCTTGAAAGAACAGGTGTTGCGGATTTCTTTATCAAGTTTGCAAACGCATTCGTAGGAAAATTCTCAGGCGGTCCCGCAAAAGCAGCAGTTGTTGCCAGCGCGCTCGAGGGTATGGTGTCCGGTTCTTCCGTAGCAAATACTGTCGGAAGCGGCTCAATAACCATTCCTCTTATGAAGAGAACAGGCTATAAACCTGAATTTGCAGCGGCAGCGGAAGCATCTGCATCCACAGGCGGTCAGATCATGCCTCCTATCATGGGTGCGGCTGCATTCCTTATGGCAGACTACATAAATATGCCTTACCCCGAGATTGTCAAGAGAGCGATTCTTCCCGCTATTCTTTATTTCGCAGGTATCTTCATTGCAGTTCACCTTGAAGCAAAAAAACTCGGCCTCAAAGGTATCCCGAAAGAAGAACTCCCCAGATGGCAGGGACTTATCAAGCAGGTTTACCTCCTTCTCCCGCTCGTCGTTCTTATCTATCTTGTAGGAACTAGCACAAAAACAATTCAGACATCCGCAGCAATCTGTATAATCATCGCAGTTGCGGTCGGTCTTCTGAATAAAGAACAGCGTCTCACTCCCAAAAGAATGCTCGAAGCCCTTTCAGCAGGCGGACAGGGAACAGTATCCGTTGCAGCAGCTTGTGGTATAGCAGGTATCATCGCAGGTATCATCACCGCAACAGGTCTCGCAAATATCATCGTAAACGTAATCACAGAGATCGCTGGAAGCCAGGTTATCATCGC
>CAZPPN010000251.1:0-3289 GCA_964588425.1 uncultured Ruminococcus sp.
TTCGAGAGCCGCCTTGCCTGTGTCACCGCTTGTGGCAACGAGGATGTGAGCGATTCTCTTCTCACCTGTCATCTTGAGTGCACGGGAGAGAAGTCTCGGCATGAGCTGGAGAGCCATATCCTTGAACGCGGATGTGGGACCGTGCCAGAGCTCGAGGGAGTAGATACCGCCGTCCATTGTGTGAATGGGAGCAGCGCCGCCGGGGAATCTTTCTTCGGAGTATGCTTCGCGGCAGTCGGATGCGAGAAGATCAGCATCGTAGTCATCGAGGAACTTGCCGAGAATGAATGCCGCTCTTTCGGAGTAGCTCATTTTGCAGAGCGCTGTGAATTCGTCATCCGAGATCGCGGGGAAAGATTCGGGAATGTAGAGACCTCCGTCGGGAGCGAGCCCTTCCTTGATAGCCTCGGCTGAGGAGACATAGTTGGGGTTTTCGCGTGTGTCGCGTGTGCTTTTGTAGTTCATGTCTTTTCCTTTTATATAATGTAAGTTTTTATTGTTTCCGTTTTGAGTATGTTTTTACTTCGGCAGACTGTTCATGAAAAACGAGTACGCCGCCGTGAAGAAAATGCTGTCGACAGCTTCTTTGGAAACTCCTGCATCGGTCAGCTTTTTTTCAAACTGCGGCATAAATCCGATTCCGTCAATGTCATGCGGCAGAGCGGTTCCGTCAAAGTCGCATCCGAAAGCTGTGCGTGATTCTGCAAGAGCTTCGTAGTGCAGAACATGGGGAATCACGTCATCCGATGAGACTTTGTCGCCTTTGTCGGATAAATGCTTGGGGCACAGACTGATGCCTGCGATTCCGCCGAGGGAAGTGAGCCTGAGAAATTCCGCATCGGTGAGATTGCGCGAGTGCTGACGTACCGTATGCGAGTTCGAGTGAGTCGCGATCGGGGATACACCGCACTTTTCCGAGATGCCCATGATCTCCTCAGCTGTTTTCCGTGATGCGTGTGAGATATCGGGAATGATTCCGCATCCGCACATTGCACGTACAGCGTCTCTGCCGAGCTGAGTGAGTCCTTCGCTTGTGTCATGCGCGCCGCCGATCGAGGATAAGCCTCCCCAGACGGGCGTGATGACACGGATTCCTTTTTCGTACAGCTCCGTGATGCGTTCTGTTCTGCCGTCGATGATTCTCGCGTCCTCGATTGTCAGGATGAATGCGTATTTTTTCTTGCTGTCATGCATGAACGACTCGAGATCGTGCGCGTTTTTTATGATCTGAACGCCGTTTTTGTCAGCTTCACCGATCAGATTTGAATAAACCGAGAGAAACTGCTCCCATCCATCGCTGTCGCTGAGTGACGGATGAGTGAAGAATGCCGTGAGCTGGATATATTTCTCAAATCCCGATGCCTTGTTCAGCGAGATGTGGCACGAGTTATCCGTGATCGGCTCGCTGTTCTTCCAGATTGAGAGCGCTGTGTCGCAGTGAAGATCAAAATACTTCATGATACCACCGTTCATTCGTAATTTTTCTGCGCCGCGCGGCTGAATTTTCCAGTTTTCCTGACGGCGTTTCTGATGTGATTAAGTCCGATCGGAACGAAATCATTCTCTGTCGGATCGGCGTAGACCTCGATCACATCAATCCGCGTGAATCTGTCGGTCGGATGCGTGAGAAGATACTCTTCAGCCGCACGTATCAGACAGTCCTGTTTCCGTGAATCCACAGCTTCGGCAGGTGTTCCGAAATCATTCAGCGCGCCGGGATGCTGCCGTCTTGTTTTGACTTCCGCGAAGATCAGCGAAATTCCGTCATCGGCAATTATGTCGATCTCGCAGTGCCGCACGAACACATTCATACCAATTATATGGCATCCGCCCTCTTCAAGATACCTCGCGGCGTATTTTTCACCGAGTTTTCCGAAATCGCGGGTGTTCATTTGACCTCAGCTTCTTTCTTTTTTCTGAGCTGTTCTTCGAGCTTTTCGCGGTCTCTCTCGAGGAATCCGAGGAATGACTTGCGGTAGATCTCGGTCGGCCCCAGCTCATAGACGATCAGCTTGTGCGCCGGAGTGGGGTATCCTTTGTGAACCTCGAGCTTGTAGCCGGGATGCTTTTTGGCGATCTCTTCCATCTGACGGTCGCGTGTGACTTTCGCTAGTATGGATGCCGCGGCAATTGACTGGGATATCGCGTCGCCGTGGACTACTGTGAATGACGGTACGCCGAAATCTGTCTGTCGGTTTCCGTCAATCAGCACAACATCGGGTTTTATCTTTTCGCGTACGATGTCAACCGCCCGTCTCATTGCGAGAAGTGATGCGGCGAGGATGTTCATTTCATCTATTTCCGCAGGCGAGGACTCGGCTATTCCGTAAGCCTCGGCTTTGGAGATAATCTCGTCGTACAGCTTCTCACGCTTTTTGTCGGTCAGTTTTTTCGAGTCGTCGAGTCCTTCGATCACGCATCCGGCGGGAAGAACGACAGCCGCCGCGACAACAGGACCGCAGAGAGGACCTCTTCCTGCTTCATCCGTGCCGCAGACGATGCCGTATTCTTTCGCGTAGTCTGAATCAAAATTATAGTCAAGCATTGCTCTCAGCCTTGTTTTCCGCGGATTCTTCCGGCTTTTCCGCTGTTTCTTTTAAGTCGGCTTTGTCCGCTTTTTCGGGAGATGTCTGCGCGGGCTTCTGCTTAGGCTTCGGTGGCTCTTCAAGCGTGATCCGTCCGATCTTTGCCTCGCGGAATTCGTCAAGTACGATTGTTGCCGCGCGTTCCGTGTTCAACTCTCCGCCTGCGATGAGAAATCCTCTCTTTTTCGCAACGTCGCAGAGAAGCTCATACGGGGTGTGATCGGCAATCTCGTCCGCGTTCAGCTTGTAGCGTGTGCAGAAATCATTTTTTGCAACCGAGTAGAGTCTCGCGCAGAGCTTGGATGCCAGCTCTTCCGTGTCGAGGATAGCATCTCTGATCGCACCTGTGAATGCGAGATTTTCGCCGATGATGTTGTCGTCAAACTTGGGCCAGAGAACGCCGGGCATATCGAGAAGCTCGATTCCGATGTTTGTTGTGACCCACTGCTTTGTGAGTGTGACGCCGGGACGGTCTTCGACTTTTGCTTTCTTGCCGCCGCCGAGCTTGTTGACGAGGGATGATTTACCCACGTTCGGGATTCCTACGATCATCGCCTTGATGTGACGTCCGCTCATTCCCTTGTCCGCGTATCTCTGCAGCTTGTCGGCGAGAATTTCACGGATCGCGGGAGAGATGGATTTGATTCCGTCACCGGTGATCGTGTCGACAGCAAGTGCGCGTCTGCAGCTGCCGTAGGAATAAT
>CAZPPN010000251.1:3299-3375 GCA_964588425.1 uncultured Ruminococcus sp.
GGGATCGCTGAGTGATGCTTTTGTGAGGAGCGTCAGTCTCGGTTTTGTACCGGTGAGACGGTCGATCTCGGGGTTT
>CAZPPN010000252.1:0-1051 GCA_964588425.1 uncultured Ruminococcus sp.
TGTCAACAGTCCGACAGTCGGTATTCCGATAGGCGACGGTGACATGGGATCGCTGATATGGTTTGAAAAAGACGGTATTCATATAAACATCTGGAAAACCGACCTTTGGCAGGACGCATTTCCGGGAACCACATACGATGATATCTGCTACAACAGCGGATGGGAAGAATGTCACACCGTCCAGAAACACGGCGGCGAGTTAAAAATACGCTTCGACAGTCCGCTGTTTGACTATATGTATCAGAAAAAATACAGCGCACGTCTGTCTCTCGCTGATGCAACTGCATATTTTGCAAATGAAACTCCGCTCGGCACGGTAAATGCGGAATTTTTTGCATCAGGCGAGAAGAATGTTTCCGCACTCCGATGCAGAGTCACATCTGCGGAAGGAGAAGAACCCGAGATCCGTCTCGCACGCTGGGGAAGCCGTACTCTTTGGAGATGGTACGCCAAGCAGAAGCACGAGCCTGAGATCGGACTTGACGGGACAGCAGTATCGGTCGAAGAAGAACGTATCTATATCACACATGAGCTGAATGCAACAAAATTTTGTCTTGCGCTTGCGATGGTAAGCAAAAATCCGGCAGTATCAGCAAAAAGAAAAAATTCGCATGAAGGTGTAATCTCCCTCGGATGCGAAACCGAACATGAATTCACGCTGTACTACACAATACGTATCGGCGATAACACAGAAGAAGCAAAAAAGCTGTGCTGTGAAGCTCTCGATGATGCTGTCGGATACGGCTGGGAGAAAATGCACGACGACCACAAAGCGGCATGGGCATCGTTCTGGAACAAGTCACACATTGCGATCTCCGACGATTATATGGAAAACCTGTACTACCTGTTCTTCTACTACATGAACAGCGAAAGCCGCGGTCCTTATCCGCCTCATTTCACAAGCGGAATTTGGGGATTCTATCACGATCACCTGCCGTGGACATACTATTTCCATTACAATATGCAGCATCTCTATGCACCTCTTGATACCGCAGGGCACGGTGAACTCGGCAGCAATTATTACAGAATGCGCCGCAGCGGTCTTGATGTC
>CAZPPN010000252.1:1061-3372 GCA_964588425.1 uncultured Ruminococcus sp.
TCGCTTACAAATACGGCGAGATTGCCAAGAAAAAGCATGGTGCATTCTATCATGATGTATGCGACAGATATTCCAGAGGTGCGGATTATCATATGCTCAATGCAGCCTGCGGATCACAGATTGCAATGCAGATGTACAGGCACTACCGCTACACCGGCGACGAAAACTTCCTGAACGAATATGCAATTCCCCTGATGCACGGTGCGGCTGAATATTATCTCAACATTCTCCAAAAGGATGAAAACGGTATTTACCACACAAGCGGAACAACCAACTACGAAGCATCTTTCCCGATGTATGACACGATCACGGACAAGACAATGATCAAAAAGATGTTCTCCGTTCTCAGAAATTATGCAGAAACGGAACTCAGGGAAAAGCTTGACGATGTCCTCGAAAACATTGCAGATTATGAAACCGTACCGCTTTCCATCGGCAACGACTGGGACGGAAATGTATTCACTGCAGGAGTGGGAAAAGGCAAAACTCCGTGCGGAGAAGGCAAAGTATTTTCGATCGGCTATGACGATGACGGTGTGAGATACCGCAAAACATACGGCAATCATCGTCCGCCGCATCCAACAATAGGTGACGTAGCTTTTCCGGAATGTGAATATTCGCTTCTCTACCCGTCCGGAATACTCGGTCTTAACGACAAAGGAACTCACCTCTTCGAATGTATGCAGAATCAAATCATGCTGAGAGGATATGCTGATATGCACTGGAGTATGGTAACGATATTCCTTGCGCGTCTCGGTATGGCTGACGAGTTTATTGAAGCCGCTCACAAAATGATAAAGCAGTATCAGCATTTTGTAAACGGATTCAATGTTGAATGCGACGGTGAATTCCCGTCTGTCGGCACTTATCTCAATCCGGAAAATACTCTCACAGGAAAACACTACCTTGTCAGACAGGATGACTTCGTCCACTTTGATTTTGAGACAGTTCCCGTACTCACTCAGGGTATAACCGACACACTGCTTCAGAGCCATGAGAACCTGATCCGCATATGTCCTGCAGTACGTCCTCAGGACAACGCCTCGTTCTCGCTCTACGCGGAAGGAGGATTCTTTGTGAACGCTGAAATCACGAGTGATTCATATTTGGTATCCGTTGAAAATCTCCGCGGTGAGAATATGTACATCCGTATGCCGGAATACAGCGATCTTTCCGCCGTTCATGCCTACATAAAACACAGCGGTGACGAAGACTTTACACCCGTATCTCACACATTCGTCAGACGCGGCAGTGAGGATCTCCTCGATTTCTCGTTCACAGAAAAAGGCGATACGGTTCTTATCCTATCAGAAAGCATTGATTCTGTCGAAATCGGAGACAGAACAGTTGAAATGCCGAACAGTAATATGAAAACACTCGGCATAGCAGCTCTTGGCTTACCGCATCTTATGGAATAAACAATCAGGATAAATTATTATAAAAATATAAGGAGACTTATAATGGACGAAAAGAAAACCCTTCACATAATTCCCCACTCGCATTGGGACAGAGAATGGTATCTGCCTTTTGAATCACACAGAGTACGTCTCGTTGAGCTGTTCGACACACTCATTGAGCTTATGGAAAAAAATCCCGCCTACACATACTACCACATGGACGGTCAGTTTGTCGTAATCGAGGACTATCTCGAAATCCGTCCGCACATGAAAGACCGCCTTCTCGCGCTCATCAAAGCAAATCGTATCCAGATCGGCCCGTGGTACATTCTCCAGGACGAATATCTGACGAGCGGTGAAGCAAACATCCGAAATATGCTCTACGGACTCAAGCTGTGCAGAAACTTCGGCGCTGAACCCGTTATGTCGGGGTACTTCCCGGATGCGTTCGGCAATATTTCTCAGGCGCCTCAGATCGTACGCGGATTCGGCATCGACAATGCGATCTTCGGACGCGGTCTGAATGCTATCGGCACAAACAATACTATACTGGAGCAGTACGGCATCAACAAAAGCGAGCTTCTGTGGCAGTCTCCGGACGGTTCTGAGGTACTCGGCATCATGTTCGTCAACTGGTACGCAAACGCAAACGAACTCCCGTCAGAACCGGAAGAACTGAAGAAAAAAATCCATCAGATCGCTATTGACACCGACTGGAACGGTCTCACCCCCGAGCTGCTCGGCATGAACGGATGTGACCATCAGCCTGTGCAGACAAACCTCGCTGAACTTATCGCACTTGCAAACGAGATGCAGGATGAAGTAGTTGTCAAGCAGTCGAACTTCAAGGATTACGTTGACGCTGTACGTCCTTACCGCGACAGATTCTCCGTACATAAGGGTGAGATCGCAGG
>CAZPPN010000253.1:0-3369 GCA_964588425.1 uncultured Ruminococcus sp.
CTCACGATGGAGATCATGCAGAAAGTTGCAAAGCGTCACGGTCTGATCTGTCTCCTGCACGAAAAGCCGTTCAAAGGTGTAACGGGATCGGGCAAGCACAACAACTGGTCGATCGGCACAAACACAGGAATCAATCTGCTCCGTCCCGGTGAGACTCCGAGTGAAAACGCTCAGTTCCTGCTCTTCCTCTGCGCTGTCATCAAGGCAGTTGACGAATATCAGGATCTTCTCCGAATCAGCGCGGCAACTCCCGGAAACGATCACCGACTCGGCGCGGCTGAAGCTCCTCCGGCTGTTATCTCGATCTTCCTCGGTGATGAGCTGACTGAAATCCTCGATGCTCTCGAAGCAGACAAACACTACGACCCGAAGCAGAAAATGAAGCTCAAACTCGGCGTTGACGTTCTTCCCGATCTTCCGAAGGACAACACAGACCGAAACCGCACATCCCCCTTTGCTTTCACGGGAAACAAGTTCGAGTTCCGTATGGTTGGTGCGTCAAACTCGATCGCGCAGTGCAATACCGTGCTGAACACCGCAGTTGCCGAAGCGCTGCGTCAGTTTGCGGACATTCTCGAGCCTGCGGAAGACTTTGAGACCGAGCTGAACACTCTCATCCGCGATACGATCAAAAAGCACAAGAGAATCATCTTCAACGGCAACGGTTACGACGATGAATGGATCCGTGAAGCTACCGAGGAGAGAGGACTGAGCAATCTCATGACCACTCCCGATGCGCTTGAGCATTATCTTGACGAGAAAAACATCGCGCTGTTCTCGTCACACGGAGTATACACCGAAAAGGAAATGCACTCCCGTCACGAGATCATGCTGGAAAACTATGTCAAAACTCTCCGCATTGAGGCGAACACAATGATCGACATGGTATACAAGCAGATTCTCCCGGCGATTACCGCTTACACAAAGGACATCTGCGAGACTGGTGCGGCTAAGAAAGCGCTCTCCGATCTGATCAGTACAGAATACGAGGTGGAGACAGCGCAGAAGCTTACTTCCCTCACGTCATCTATCGCAAAATCAGTCCGCGAGCTTGAAAATCAGGTCAGTGCGGCATCCGAGATGAACGATATCGAAAGTCTGGCACGGATCTACCGCGATCTTATTGTCACGAAGATGGACGAGGTACGTTCGTACTGTGACGAAGCGGAATTCATGACAGCGGCTGATCACTGGCCTTACCCTGTTTACTCCGAGCTTCTCTTCGGAATTATCTGACATACATACAATACGGTGGGAAATACCTGCCGTATTTTTTATTTACGGAAATTTTGCTCCGGCTGCATATTTTTTTGCTGTGTGGTAAAAATAATGACGACAAAGGATTTCACACCCGAACATATCATTGCACAAAAGGAAGGTTCATTATGTTTACCGCATCAACAAAAAAACAAAACCGCGTTTTACTCATCACTCTCGTTGTTCTCCTGCTCTCTGCCGCCATGCTCATCGCAGTAACGGGAGGTGCGAACAAGAAAACAACAGCCGAGACCGATCCGCCCATTGAATCAGTGACCGACAATGCTCAGAACACAAAAATCGAAGAAAAGACCGACAGCAAATCTGACGCCGCGGATGACACTTTCGGAAAGAGCAAAGAAAGCACAGCTTCAGACGGATCAGCATCCGAAAAATCTCTTTCCGACAGCTCTGACGACAAGTCCGATGAAAGCGGCAAGAAAACTTCTGCTGAATCCGACGATGACATTGAAGTGTCAGTCACAACATCAGCCGGAGTACTTCCGCGCTTTGCATCCCCGGTCAGCGGCGGTATTATGCTCAAGGGATTCTCGGGCACTGTTCCGGTATTTTCGTACACTATGAACGACTACCGCATCCACAACGGAATTGATCTCGCCTGCTCTGCCGGATCTCCTGTTTACGCAGCGGCTGACGGAACTGTAAAAGGAATCGAGGATGATCCCATGATGGGTGTTACCGTAACGATCGAGCACTCCGGCGGAGCTGTCACAAAATACAAAGGACTGAGCGAAGACTCTCTGACGATGACAAAGCTCGGGGATCATGTAGCCTGCGGACAGGTGATCGCCTCAGCCGGTGACACAGCCCTGATCGAGAGTGCTGAAGAAGGTCATGTTCACTTCGAGTTATATGTCAACGGTGAAGCAAAAGATCCTGCGGAATATATCAATGTAACGAATATTTCAGAGATCTATGAAAACTGATCGTAACACAAAAACACGGAGAGTCTCCCGCGCGGCGATTCTCCGTATTTTTCATGCCGTCGGCGAATATAATTAACCGATACAAAACCGGACAATACATTTTGTAAACTTTAGTCCTTTCGTCTTGATTTGAAAACGTATATATGCTACAATTATAACAGCATCCGCAAAAACAGACCCGAGAGGATCTTTTATGACACGAAACAGAAAATTTCTTCTAATTATCGCAATATTATTTATGCTCCTGACGCTGTCTTCCTGCTTCCGCGACGATTTTGACGTCACCAATATACCGCTTGAAGCTGACAGTGGTTCGGCAAATCTCCGCGGAATCATCAATCCCGACTCGGAAGTTCGCGGTGTCTGGATCGCATCGGTTTACAATATCGACTATCCTTCGCGTGCCGACCTTTCAGCAGATCAGCTCAAGGCGGAGATCGACAGCATACTCGACACCTGTGAGGCGAACAATCTGAACACGGTTTTCTTTCAGGTAAGACCGTCCTGTGATGCGCTTTACGACAGCGATATATATCCTGTGTCCCGCTCGCTCTCGTCAAACGGAACTCTTGTGTTCGATCCGCTTGAATATATTGTCAGCGAAGGACATCAGAGGAATATTTTCATTCACGCATGGGTAAACCCTCTCCGCGTGACAAACAACACAACCGATCTCACAACACTACCCGAAAGCAGTCCTGCACGTCAGAATCCGTCATGGGTTGTGGCATATGACGACGGCAAGCTCTACCTCAACGCAGGCGTGCCCGAGGTTGCCGATCTTGTAATCGACGGTGTACGTGAAATCGTCGAGAAATACGACATTGACGGAATCGTGTTCGACGACTATTTCTATCCGTATCCCGTTTACAACGAAAGCGGCGCGCTTGCCGAATTTGCTGATGACGAACAGTTCTCAGCATACGGCGGCGGATATTCATCCAAAGCTGACTGGCGCCGTGACAACATAAACCGCATCATCGAGGGTGTTTACAATGCCGTTCACGAGACCGATCCCGACTGCGTATTCGGCGTGTCTCCGTTCGCAATCTGGCAGAACAATAACGGTGAGAACGGTGGAAGCGACACCAAGGGATTTGAAGCGTACAACAGCCTCTACTGCGACGCGACTGCATGGATCAGAGGCGGATACATTGACTACATT
>CAZPPN010000254.1:0-3351 GCA_964588425.1 uncultured Ruminococcus sp.
AAATCCGTAAGCGATTGCCGTGCTCGGACGGATATTTCTTCTTGACTTTTAAAAATAAAAATATAAGTGATATACTATTGGATGAACAACAATTTGAATTAAGAGGTGGAAATCATGACAAAAAACAAGAGGATAATCTCCCTGTTCTCGGCTTTGATCATGCTTCTGAATCTCGCGGCGTGCTCGGATGCAGGCACAGAATCGTCTCCCGAGGTCAAAACAGGCGAAACACAGCCGCAGGCAGAAACAGAGCGCGTATACGTCGATGATATCACTGATGACGTCACATTCAACGGCGCGAAAGTAAATATTCTGTGGATGGACATCACCAACTACGCAGACGAATACAACGGTCAGGTAGCAAACGACGCTATGTACGACCGTGAGCTTTCCGTTGAAAACCGTCTGAACGTGGATATTCAGAACATCAACGGCGAATATAAATGGGACACAAGAGAGCAGTACATCACAAAAATCAAGAGCAGCCACATGGCAAATGATGATTCGTACAATATTGTTCAGGGCGAAATCCCGTATCTTATCATTGACGGCATCTTATACGACCTCAACACGCTGAATTATCTCGATTTTGACAAGCCGTACTGGGCGAACGACCTCGTTGAAGAGCTTTCGATAGACGGCAGACTCTATTCCGTAAACGGCGACTTCTCCGGCGGAAACGTGCTTGATATTTCCTGCATCTGGTACAACGAAGTTCTCCGCCAGAACCTCAATCTCGAAGACCCGATGGTTCTCGTTGACGAGGGTAAATGGACAGCCGAAAAGCTCTATGAAATGGCATCGGCAGGTTACATGGATGCAGACGGCAGCGGAAAACTTTCCATCAATGACCAGTTCGGTCTCATCATCCGCGAAGCAAACGCGCTGACTCCTTTTATTTCCGCGTTTGGTCTGAGAATCGCAACAAGAAATGCTGACGGTGTCCACGAACTGACATTCAACAATGAAAAAGTCATCTCCGCATTCGAGTTTATGCTGAAGCTCCTCGGCAACTACAAGGCAACAGCATTCGGCGGCGAGGGCGGATCAAAATACAATCTTGCATTCAATGAAAACAGAGGCGTATTTGTTGTCGGAAAGTTCAGCGACGCTCCCGGATTTGTCGAAATGGAAAACGAAGTAGGAATTCTCCCGCTTCCCAAATTTGATGAAGATCAGGAAACATACCTGACAAAAGGCTCAACCGAATTATACGGAATCACGACATCGACCTCCAACGTACCTGCGGCATCTGCTGTAATGGAGCTCATGGCATCCGAAGGTTACCGCATCGTAACACCTGCGCTTTACGAAACAAATCTCAAGACGAGATACTCGACAGACCCCGACATGGCGCGTATGTTTGACGTCATCAGAAGCGGTATCACAGTCGATTTCGGTCAGCAATACGGATGGTATCTCGAAGGAATCGAAGCATTCTGGAAGATCCAGGTAGCTGACAGAGGCAACTGGGTATCCAAGTGGAAAGCAGTCGAAGGCCTTGCTCAGGAAAAGCTCAACGAACTTTACGAAATTGTTAATGATATTGACTAAATAGACACCGGCGGATAACGTCAGGCACCAACCTGTCAGATCCGCCGGATTTTTTTATTTTTGCGAAATTTGTATTATTCCCGTTTTTCGACAGAGCCTCTCATAAAATGAGTTATTCACATTCCCACTGACTTATGCTATAATATAGATGCCGGCAAAGAAGACTGACAACCGTCAAAAAATTGTGAGGTATCATATGAAACTGAAAATTGATCAAAATATAAGAAAATACCGAAAGGAAATCGGACTCACACAGGAAGAACTCGCGGATCGTCTGGGCGTGTCGTACCAATCCGTAAGCCGTTGGGAAAACGGATCGGGGTATCCTGACATCGAGCTTCTGCCGGCAATGGCGGATCTTTTCGGGATCGGAATTGACAAGCTGATGGGCGCTGCAAAGGAAGACCGTGAAAGTGCAAGCGATGAGTATTATGCTATACTTAACCGCACACTCGACCATGACGAACGGCAAAAGCTGCTTCGCGAAATCCACCATGAATATTCGCATGACGCAACAATTGTCTGGATTATATGCCTTGAAACCGATGATCTCGACGAACAGCGCCGTATGACAAACCTGCTGATAGAACTATGTGCCGATAATTATCAAGGTTCCTCAGTTTATGTTCCGCAAGCTATCGGACATCTTATCAATAAAGAAACTGAAGATAAGCTCGCCGCCATCCTCGACAAACACACATCCCCCATGTCACTCAGCCGCGAAATGTGTCTCGAGGACAGATACTGTTACCGCAAAGAATGGGATAAATATGAGTTTATGAAACAGGTCAATCTTAGAAGAGCACTGATTGATATTATCTCACCACGGCTTGTTAAAGATTTCCCTCAAAAAACAGATGCCAACAACAGTCTGTGGGCGTCGCGCACAAGAATCGCGATGATGGATCTCTTCACTGGCACAAGCGGAATGAATCCTGTCTCAGGTGACGGTGTTCCGGATCTTTGGTACAAAGAAAGGCTGAACGCAGGTTTCAGATATTCCTGTCAACTCGCCTCTGTAGGAGAGGAAGAAAAAGCACTTGCCGCACTCGAAGATCTCACCGATCTTTACGAAAAATTCTGGAATCTTCCCGACGGCACGGTTCTTACCTACCGCTGTCCCGTTCTCGATAAAATCACCGCAACACTTCATCGCTGCAGGCTGAGTTCTCCCAAAGCAGGTCCGGATTTTGAGCGTGACAAACGTTATAACGGACGAACTTTCTCCTGCAAAGAAGATGTTGAAATACATGATGCATTTTGGTCAATGTGGGATCACATTCCTGTCTCGCAGAGAAGCGGTTGGGAATGGTTCGATCCGATCAGAAATCATCCGCGTTATCTCCGATGCGTGGAGCGAATGAAAGCCTTTGAGTCGGAAGAGATAATTCCGTAAAACAACAAAGCGGACGCGAAAGCTAAGCTCAGCCTCGTATCCGCTTTAATTTTATGTAATTTTCGGAATTATCACGGGATTTATCCGGGGATCTATCCCAATTAATCTGCACTCTTACGCTTCCCAGCCCTTGCAGACGTCAACCCAGTCCGTGGGACATGAGTACTTTTCAAGCTCAGGAATCGTCACCTCGATCGCGCTGTTGGAGCTTCCGCAGGCGGGATAGACAGTCTCGAACCGTTTGAGCGACTCGTCAAGATAAACAGCGACGCCATCGTTCACCGCAAACGGTCATACACCTCCGACAGCATGACCGATCAGATTTGCAGCTTCTTCATGCGTCAGCATTTTTGCTTTTGCTGAAAAGCGTGCCTTATACTTCGCTTTGTCGATCTTAGCAT
>CAZPPN010000255.1:0-980 GCA_964588425.1 uncultured Ruminococcus sp.
ATCTTGTCCCAGTTCGCTTCGCAGTCAACTCTTGTCTTGTCAAGCGTAGCAATACCGTCTACGTCGCTTACCTTTACAACCTTAGCCTTGATAACGTCGCCTACCTTGTAGATAACGTCGAGCTTAGCCTGAGGATCATCAGTAGCCTTGTCGTGTACGATAACGCCTGTTGTCTTAGCGCCGAGATCGAGGTGAATTTCGTTCTGGGAAATGGACGTGATAACGCCTTCGACGATGTCTCCTGTATTTAAAGTTTTGAAAGATGTTTCGAGAAGTTCAGCAAATGTCTGCTCGTTCATGGTTTTATATACCTCCTGTATTAAACTGTACGGCGTTGATGCACCGGCAGTAATTGACAATGTTAAATTTTCGTCGGGATATGTTTTCGGACATTCCGACGCGTCCCCGACAAAGTAAACGCGGCTGCAGTATCTGGCGGAAATATCCCTCAGCTTGCGCGAATTTGAGCTGTCCGGACTGCCGATGACTATCATGACATCCGACTCTTTCGCGAGCGCTTCGGTCTCTTCCTGCCTGAGTTGCGTGACACTACATATTGTATCAAAAATTAAGGCGTTTGTATATACCTTTTTGATAAAATTTATACTTTTTTTCCATTCCGCCAAATTTTGTGTAGTCTGCGCCCCCACAGCTATGATTTTTTCACAAATTTTATCACTATTTAACGAATTCAGATAAGCTTCTGCGGCGGCGGAATCCGGAAGAACGAGTGTCTCACCGTCCGCGCAGCTCAGAATCCCTTCGACTTCGGGGTGATTTTCGTTGCCCGAGAGGATAAAAAGCCTGCCCTCTCCCGAATTTTCTGCCGCAATCTGTCTGACTTTTCTCACATACGGACAGGTGCAGTCGAGCAGGGTGAAGTTTTCGTTTCTCTCTGCACAGGCTTCAAGAGTTTCGACAACCGACTTCAGTTCCCCGTGCGCGCGGATGACAACCGTGATCCTCTCACCGGCATCGGC
>CAZPPN010000255.1:990-3350 GCA_964588425.1 uncultured Ruminococcus sp.
GTGGAAACAACGTCGGGTATGTCCTCACGCGAGATCTCCTCAACGCCCATCGCCTTGATGGATCTGATATACACATCGTTGTGGATGATCCTGCCGAGCGTCATAACCCGTCTGCCGAGATTTTCTCTGCGCGCCAGCTCGATCTCAGCTTCAAGAGCATCGGTGGCTCGTCTTACCCCGAAGCAGAATCCTGCGTGTTCGGCTATGCGGATGTTCATTCACTCACCTCATCATGTGTCCCGGCAGGCGGAAGTTCGCTCTTTCCGTACTTGATCTCGCAGATGCGGTCGAAGATGAGACGGGATGCGTTCATGTACTCAACCCTGCCGCCGGACGTAAATCCAAGCTCATCAAACGAAATCGGCTTGCCGAAGATGACTGTGTTTTTGCGGAACATACCTGTTTTGCCGCGCTTGCTGTCGAGAAAGACGGGGATTACGACCGCTTTTGTGTGATACGCGATCAGTCCGACTCCGGCTTTTACTTCAGTCGTTCTGGGATCTCGTCCGCCCCGACGGGTACCCTGCGGAAAGATTCCGACCAACTCACCCGACTCGATCAGCGAGATTGTTTTTTTAATACTTCCCACATCAGCGCCGCCGCGGTCTACGGGATATGCGCCGAGTGCCTTGATCAAGGGAGCGAGCGGAGTTTTGAACAGTTCTTTTTTCGCCATATACCGCACCTGACGTTTTGCCGCCGCCGATATGATCAGCACATCGGAAAATGCAGTATGGTTTGAAGCGAGAACAGCACCGTTCTGAGGGATATTCTCAACCCCGACAGATTCAATGCGGTAGACCCATGAAACAGCGGGCTTAAATGTTTTATACATACGCTCGTAAAAAGTCATGATATCTCCTCAACTTGTGTTGGTTATGAGTTATATTGGGTTATGCCTGCGCCGCTTTTTTCATCAGATCAATGATATAGTCAGCGGAAGCGTCGATGCCGTATCCGTCGTTCACGAACAGCACAGCGTCATCGGCAGGCTTCAGGGGAGCGGCTTCTCTCTCGGAGTCCTGCTTGTCCCTTGCTATGATATTGGCAAGAACTTCCTCAAACGAGACGTCGATGCCCTTGTCGATCTGCTCCTTGTGTCTGCGTCTCGCTCTTTCCTCAGGCGTTGCGGTCATGAAAACCTTTACTTCCGCATCGGGGATGATGACAGTACCGATATCGCGGCCGTCCATGATCACACCGCCCTCAGCCGCTATACGCTTCTGCATATCGAGCAGGAACTCGCGAACCTCGGGGATCTTCGACACAGCAGACGCATATGCAGACGCACGCTCGGTACGGATCTTATTTCCGACAGCTTCACCGCAGAGATACACGCACTGCGAGCCGTTTTCGTATGCCAGTCTGATCTCGATCTTATCAAGAGATGCGATTATGCCCGCTGTATCGTCCGTTGCGATTCCGTGCTCAGCGGCGTAAAGTCCGACTGTGCGGTAAAGTGCGCCTGTATCGACATAGACGAGACCTGTTTTAGCGGCTACGGCTTTTGCGATTGTGCTTTTTCCTGCACCGCTCGGTCCGTCGAGAGCTACTCTGAGTTTATTCAGTTCCATATTTTCATGCCTTTCTTTGCATTTGCGGAGTTTTGCAAGCAGCAGTTTATTTTTTCTTTATTTTGATAAGGTAGGACGTAAGGTTCGGCACATTGATCTCGATACCGAAGCGGCTGCCGTAATATACAGCTTTGCCGACGGGAGCGAGATCATGCTCTTCATCAAGCACGAACATTTCAAGCTCCGCACCGTTATCAGAGCCGAAGCCGGAGAGATCAATCGTGAACACTTCGTCCGCCTTTGAGTCGTCGTCGCTGTAATGGGTGAGCATAACTGCGGCTTCGCTGTCGTTCTTTGCGGCGCAGACATATGCCTCACCGTTATCGGAAGAAGACTTCACGCACTCGCCGAGCTTATAAAGTGTACCGAACATTAGGAAAGGATAATATCCCTTGAGTTTCTCGCAAACATAATCGGTAGAGAATAAACCGTTCCAAACAGACGGACGGGCATCGTAATACATGAGCATATCTACATCCGATCTCTGCCCCTCGGTCATAACGGCTGCTGTGAATGCGGAACCTTTGAGCCCCTTGATCGTCTTGCGTGTATACAACACATCCTTGCCTTCCCAGCCTTTGACATAGTTCCACTCGTTGAGGATGCTTTCTACATCTCCGAGACCATGCTTTTCGAGAAGCTGATGTGCCGCCTCAATTCGTTCCGAGACTTTTTTAGGATCGTTCGTATATATATGCCACGAGAAGAAATCCGGACGTGTCGTAAGCTGTGCGAGAAACTCATCAGCCCATTCGAGACGCCATGCAAGTGCGGGACCGCCGATTC
>CAZPPN010000256.1:0-3337 GCA_964588425.1 uncultured Ruminococcus sp.
GTGGGTTCTTAGGGTGAAACCCTGAGCCGAGATCCGCAGATCTCGGAACACCCAAGGCTTCCGAACGAGTTCCTTTTTGGTACTTTTTCCTCGATAAAGGAAAAAGTACAGACTAACAGTTTGAACATAGTAAAAAGCGTGCTGCAGATTACATTCTCAGATGTAAAATACAGCACGCTATATTTTTTGCTTGCGTAACTATCCCGTCAGATCCGCTTCATCAAATCAAGCGCCGCTTCGTTTCCTCGGTCGGGCGAGAGCATGAACGTGAAGCTGAAATCACTTGTGTGAAGCTCGTATTCATCTTCGGGCTCAGGTCCGCATGAGTGGCTTCCGAGACCTCTGTGACGGTGGTCAATGTAAAGATACTTTTCTTCAGTAAAGCGCAGCTCGTTTCTGTGACGCGCTGAGGTGAGATTTTCAAGCGTGAAGTTGTGGCATGAGAACGAGAACTCACCGACAGCACAGATTCCGCATCCGTTTCCGCCGATACGAACAAAACGTGTGTCTTCACGGTTGCCAGTTTCCTGAGGTACATCGTATATGAAATTCATGTCGGCTATCTTCGCTTCGTAAAGTCCGATGGGGGTGGAGTGCCGTCTGTCGGAATACGATTCTCCCGGACCGCGTCCGAACCATGCCGCGCTGTCATATTCCGCAGGAAGCTGCACAGTCATGCCGATCCTCGGGAGTATCTTCGGGTATCCGCCGTACGGTTTTCCGCTCATCTTTATCTCTATGATGCCGCCGTCGGTGATCGTGTAAACCAGCTCAGCATCGAATCCCCAGTTGTGGCTCTGCGGCAGGATCTTTCCGATCGCGCGGATCACACATCTGTCGGGATACTTCTCAACACTCTGGCTGTGCATTCCGAAACGGAGATCTCCGACAAGCCGCTTTTTCCATTCGCCTGCGTGACGCTCATCGAAATCCGTGATGCCGTCGTTGTCGGTGGGCGCACGGTGGAAGTTCGGCTTGAGAGGCGATGTTATAAGCTCACGTCCATCGACTGAGTAACGGCAGATCAGTCCGTTCTCAACCTCAATAACGCTGCCACCGGATATGACAGTGATGCGTCCGTCATTTTCTTCAACCGAATAATCGAAATCTTTGCAGTCACGCGGATATACCTTGTGCTTTCCGATCACGATCTGCTTGTGCGCGATTTGTCTGCCATCTCTGCACGCGATGAAATCTGCGTAAATGTCACCGTCATGTCTGTCAGATGAGAAATCGAGCGCAAAATCCTTTGTCTCGCGGGCGTGGATTCCGTCAAGTGAGATTCTTCCCGAGCGGATCGGAGTTACATCGGAGTAAAGAGTCCAGTCGAGTTCGATTCCGTCAAGTGGCGTGAAATCGTATGTGTTGCGTACGGTAATGCCGCTGTCGTTCTTTTCGATCCAAACGGGGGCTGAAACCTCGCGCAGTTCATCCCATGCAGGCTTCGGAGTTCCGTCGCTTGTGTGGAATCCGTCAAGGGAGAAGTTCGACCAGTGGTAAAGATCGCCGAAATCGCCGCCGTAGAGGTATCTCGCGCGTCCTTCTTCATCGGGAGACGAGAATCCGTGGCTCTTGTATTCCCAGACATATCCGCCGCAGATGTAGTCGTGCGAGTAAACATAACGCCAGATATCCTCAAGACCGCCCGGACTGTTGCCCATCGCGTGAGCGTACTCAAGCATCAGCACAGGCGCGCCGTCGGGGGAATATCCCTCGAGAACCGACATCGGCATATATCCTGTACCGCGGAACGGCGCGGGATTCTTTTCGTCAAAGAGCGATTGGTAGTATGTAGTCGGAATCTTCGGCAGGCGTTCTTTCAGCCACTCGATGCAGGCGTAGAGGTTCTTGCCGTCATTTCCTGCTTCGTTGCCGAGTGAACGCAGATTGATGCAGGTCTCGTTTTTGTCCTGGAAATATGCTCTCGAAACACGGTCGAGGAAAGCATCAGCCCATTCGTCCATCTTCGCGAGCAGTCCCATGTCACCGCTTTCCGCCATGCCGTGGGATTCAATGTCCGCTTCGTCCATGACGTAAATGCCGAGCTCTGATGCTATCTCGAAGAACAGCGGCTGGTTTGTGTAGTGGCTCGTTCTGATCGCGTTGAGGTTGCATGATTTGATGTCCTCAAGCTCTGCGATGATCTGTTCTGCTGTGATCGCACGTCCGCGGAAAGCGTTGTTTTCGTGGCGGTTTACACCCTTGAGCGTGATCGGAGAACCGTTGATTTTGATGTAATGTCCCTCGATTGAGGAGAATCTGATGCCTGCCTTTTTCGTATGTACCTCGACTGCTTCACCGGAGATGTACAGCGTCAGCACAGCTTCGTAGAGATACGGATCTTCGGCGTTCCACAGATGTACATTGCCGATCGGGAGCTTCAGCTTTGTTTCATTCGATGCAGTATCTCTCGCGCGGCTGACCTCGATTCCGTCAGCATCGTATATCACGGCTTCAAGAACAGCGTTGTCATCCGATGTGCAGCAGTCTGCGCTCAACTCAAAGCCATCGTCTGTCGGCAGGAGAAGATAGTCCCAAAGGTAATCCCTGCCGCATGAGATGAGCGTTATATTGCGGAAAATACCGCTGGCGACGAGCATATCCTGATTTTCGAGATACGATCCGTCGCTGTATTTGTGTACCTGAACAGCAATGATGTTGTCCCCTTTTCTGAGGTACGGGGTGACATCAAATTCGGCGGCAAGACGGCTGCCTTTGGAGAAACCGACGTACTCGCCGTTTACCCAGACGAAATACGCGCTCTCAACTCCGTCGAATCTGAGAACAGCGCATCCGGGAACATCGTCAAGCGCAAGACTGCGGCGGTACAGACCGATCGGGTTGACTGTGTGGATGTACGGCGGATCAAGCGGGAACGGGTACTCAACATTCGGGTAGAGACAGGTGCCGTATCCGTTGAACTGCCACATGGACGGAACGGAGAGCTTGTCCCATGCGCTGTCGTCATATTCCGGCTTGAAGAAATCCTTTTCCGCGGCGGTTATCTTTCCGTCAGCGAGATAGCAGAACGCCCACTCGCCGCAGAGGGAAGTGATTCTGTCTGATTCTGTGTAGTTTCTGTGGGTGATGCCTCTCTTCTGCGCAGGGATAAGAAGAGAGCGCGCCGGCAGTCTGTTTTCGTGCAGACGCGAGGGGTTTTCGATGTAGCTTCGTAAGTTCATAGTGTTATCCTTAATGTTATTTCAAAAGATTACGGCATGAGAGTGTCAAGAGACTTTTCAATGACGTTGTTGATGATTTTTGTTGTCGTCTGCACGGTGGATGCGGAGTTATCCCTTCCTGCTGCAAGGCTTGTTGAGAATGTAGCAACCACCAT
>CAZPPN010000257.1:0-3330 GCA_964588425.1 uncultured Ruminococcus sp.
GGGACAGCGTCCCTCATCTACCTCCGCAGAGGTCGAAACACTCAGGACACATGAAATAGTTCCTTTTTTGCTTCTTTTTTCCTCGCTAAAGAAAAAAAGAAGAACTATATCACAGATATAAACAATAATGGCGTGTTGTAAATTACATTTTTCAACGTAAATGCGACACGCCTTTTTTTGATTACCAAGTTTGGCTTAAATTTAACTAAAGGACCACCGTCATGAACAAAGAAAACCTCGCGCGGCTGATGCTCATCACCTCAATGACTATCTTCGGCACGATCGCGCTGTTCGTCCGCAACATCCCGCTCCCCTCAGGCGAAATCGCTCTCTACCGCGCCATCCTCGCCGCACTGCTGATTTCCGCTTTCCTCATCGTCACCCGTCAGAAAATCGATTTCAGAAAAATCAAGCGCGACATCCCACTCCTGCTGTTCTCCGGTGTCGCCATGGGCATCAACTGGATTCTCCTCTTTGAAGCATACAACTACACCACGGTCTCCGCCGCCACCCTGAGCTACTACTTCGCTCCCGTCATCGTAACAGCGGTCTGCCCGATCATCTTCCGAGAAAAAATGACGGCAAAGCAGATCATCTGCTTCGTTATGTCGACCGTCGGGCTCGTCCTCATCACAGGCATCGGCGGAATCGGCGAACGCGGCATCATCGGAATCCTGCTCGGTCTCGGCGCCGCTGTATTTTACGCCACCGTTGTCCTCATCAACAAATTCATCAAAGAAGTCGAGGGCATCCACCGCACGCTCATGCAGTTTCTCGCCGCGATCGTGACACTCATCCCATACGTCGCTGTCACAAACGGCGTAAACCTCACCGCGCTGGACACGAAAGGGTGGGTCTGCCTTCTCATCATCGGTCTCCTGCACACGGGCATCACATACTGTCTCTACTTCTCGTCGCTGAAAGAGCTGCCAGGGCAGAAAGCGGCGATCCTCAGCTACATAGATCCGCTTGTTGCCGTAGTGATCTCCGTTGCGATACTCGGCGAAGAGATGACTCTCATGCAGGCGATAGGCGGACTCTTGATCCTCGGCTTCACTCTTTACAACGAACTTCCGACGGGGAAGAAGTGATTCGAATCCGCAAAAAAATAAATCCGCTGGAAAAAACGTCGCTCCGGCGGATTTTTGGTTTCATATTCAATTATGCGAACGCAGGATTTGTTTTGTGGTTCTTATCATCTCAGCGATTGCCATAATTTCCTCATCGGTGCAGTCGGAGAGAAGCTCGTCGATAATTTTCGATGAAACGTGCGAACTTTTCGACAGATTGGAGTAAACCAGCTCATCAAGGGTACATCCCAGCGCGTTCGATATGCGTATCAATGTCGGCAGGCTCAGCTTTGTGGCGGCTCTCTCGATATGCGAAATATTCGACGGCTCGACACCGGATTTTTCAGCCAGATCAGCCTGAGTCATATTTTTTGCCTTGCGGAGCTGCTTAATTCTGCTGCCTATGATTTTATAATCTATTTCCATTTCTGCGCCTTTTTATATCAAAAAAATCAATCTGATAGTATTGTATATCCTAATGGGATATGTTAAAATAACGTATGTATCCGATTGGATGTGTATTAATATTATGTTATAAAAAGGTGGAAAAATGACGATAACATTCTTCGGTCACAGAGACACGCCGTCAGATGTCGGAGAGAAAGCTGAAGCATCTGCAAACGCTGTATCCTCACATAAAGATTAAGATCTTACTTGCATATATGCCGAAAAGGCAATCAGAAGCCGCAGATTATTGCGACACGGTTTTCCCCGAAGAAATTGCGGCTTCACACCCGAAATATTCAATCATCAAGAGAAACGAATGGATGCTAAACCGCGCTGACGCGGTTATAACATACGTTCGCGGAGTAACAGGCGGAGCGGCAAAATTCAAGCAGCTTGCGGAAAAGAAAGGTAAAAGGGTGATAAACATTGCGGATATGGAATAACTATGAAATACAGCACGAACGTCCGGGATTCGAACCCCGTGTCATCGCGGATGCCGCTGAAGTTCCCGCCTTCGTTCGGCTTTGGGGGATGTTTATCCCGCGCTGCTATGCTTTGGCTTTAGTGGGGAGTGCTTCTCCGGAACTTCTGCGAGGATTCTCGTGCCTTCGCTTTATGGATAAAATAAAAGAGAGCATCCGAAGATACTCTCTTTTATTTTATCCGCAAAGGGAGGGATTCGAACCCTCGGTCGGTTATTAGCCGAACACACGATTTCCAGTCGTGCGCCTTAGACCAGCTCAGCCACCTTTGCGTGTGCTGTGTCTATCGCCGTTTCCACGGGAAGCACTATTCAGTTCACCCGGTCATTTCCGAGTGCCTATATATTATACCGCACATGATGCATTTTGTCAACCCTTTTTGCGAAAGTTTTTCGGCAATTTTCACTTTTTGTATAAAATTCATCCGCAACCGCATTTTCCGCACGTCTCCTGCCGAAAACAAGCGCTATGCTGAGATGAAATTTGAACCCAAAAACGTTCGTTGCAGTGATCTAAATATCATTTTGCCTAATTCGTTCGACGGCGGCACACAAGGCACCGCCCTACGAATTACCGTTCGTTTTGCGGATTTTTTATGCTACAAAGCAATACCGCAATCAATAAAAAACAATGCTGCCGAATACATCCTATAAAATGGATGCGCTCGACAGCTTTTTTGATTTTTTAAATCCGCACTATACCTCGGAGAATTCATCGAAGATGGATTCTCGACGATCGGGTTGATCTCTTCCAATTTAGACTTCCCATTATCCCGATCAGTATGTCGGAGAATCGAGACGCCAGCCGGCTGTGGCATTCACCTGCTTCAGCTCGATGTCAAGCGGATCGCCGTCAAGGGTGGTGGGGATCTTCACGAGAACGTAATTCTCGCGGATTCTGACGATCTCCATTTTATCCATGTCGTAGACTCTTCCGAGGGGGATCGCTTCATCGTCGATGTCCAGCCTCACGGTAAGCACTCCGTCCTCCTCGATGTACATGGCGTAGATGACGCTCTCTTCCTTTTGGGTCTCGTCTTCATTCACAAACATCGCGGAGATTCCGGAGAACGCACGCTCGAACAGGTACTCCGAATATTCCGCAGTGAATACTTCAAGTGTTGCCTCTCTCAGCTCAGCTTCGGTCTGGTAGGGCGACTCTTCCGCAACGGGGTGATAGTTTACCGCCGAAATATCGTAATCGAACGATGCGTAGAACTGCTCGACGCGATCGCCGCCTTCCATGACAGGGAGACCTGTGCCGAAGTAGATCTCGTTCAGCTCTGCGGATTTCTCTATCAGCTCCTCGGCGATGGGTCGGATCTCGTCTTC
>CAZPPN010000258.1:0-3326 GCA_964588425.1 uncultured Ruminococcus sp.
GGTCAACCTTTGTCGGGTCCTTGCCGGAGAATGCACCGCCGCCGTGACGGGAGTATCCGCCGTAGGTGTCAACGATGATCTTGCGTCCGGTGAGACCGCTGTCACCCATAGGACCGCCGATTACAAAACGTCCTGTCGGGTTTACGTAGATCTTTGTGTCGCCGTCGAGCATCTTTTCGTCAACGGTCGGACGGATAACGTGCTCGATGATGTCCTCGTGGATCTGTTCGAGTGTAACTTCGGGATCGTGCTGGGAGGATACAACGATTGCGTCGATTCTGACAGGTGTGAAGCCGTCATATTCTACCGTAACCTGAGTCTTTCCGTCGGGTCTGAGGTAGGGAAGTGTGCCGTTCTTGCGGACATCTGTGAGACGCTTTGCGAGCTTGTGTGACATGGAGATCGGATAAGGCATCAGCTCGGGAGTTTCGTTGCACGCGTAACCGAACATGAGACCCTGGTCGCCTGCACCTGTGTCGAAGCCGTCTGTTGTTTCGCCTGCCTTGGCTTCAGCGGACTTGTCAACGCCGAGCGCGATGTCGGGGGACTGTTCGTGGATGGAGTTGATAACGGCGCAGGTAGAGCCGTCAAAACCGAACTTCGCACGGTTGTAGCCGATGTCGAGAACGGTCTTGCGAACGATTTCCTGAATGTCAACGTAAGCGGATGTGGTGATCTCGCCCATTACCATAACAACGCCTGTTGTGCAACAGGTTTCGCACGCTACACGGGACATCGGATCGGCACGGAGCATTTCGTCGAGGATTCTGTCGGAGATCTGGTCACAGATTTTGTCGGGATGTCCTTCTGTAACGGATTCTGATGTGAAAAGTTTCTTCATTATTCGTTTTCCTTTCGTTTTTTGCTGAAATGACCGGACAAAAAAATGTTCCCGATCCGACAGAACGAGAACACTTGTTGATGTAAACTCATCTGTCAGGAATTAGCACCTTGTCTCGCGATAGGTTGCCGGGCGTCACAGAGCCAGTCTCTCAGCCACTCTTGATAAGCGATAGTTTTTTAATTTAACGGATATATTATACCACAAATCGACCGATGCCGCAAGAGGGAATTATTTGGATGAATGCATAATGTATAATGCCGGTTATGCGGTAAAACAGTTGATTTTCATCAGAGATGCGGTCAGATAATGGAGAACGATCCCTGAAGTACGATGAAGAAATAAGCGAGCGCGATTGCACCGATTATAACGGCAGCTATGGTAACTGCGGCGGACGCAAATTTCGGATTGGCTTTCGGAGATGGCACTTTGATCATGCTCTCGGGCCCGTCGGACGTTTCTTTTTTTCCCATTGTGAGCGTTGTGAAGCCGGAGAGTCGAAGCGCGCGTGAGATCGGCTTGTACAGAATGAAAACAAGCGCGGCGTTGAATACGGCTTTCGTCAGATTGAACGGAAGGAGAAGCGTCGGAATCATTGCGGCAACATCAGCGGAAGTCACACCCATGTAGAACGGTGTGATGATGAGATTAGCTCCGATCATTACAGCGGTCATTGAGACAATTGACATCATCATTCCGAGGAGTGCGCCCGTCATATTACGCATACGGCTGTAAATCAGGCTGCCGACACAGATGAATGTCACGCTCGAGAGGATGTCCATTATGTAGCCGTATAGCTGTGTCGTGCCGATCGTCAGCGATTCGATGGTTGAGACAATAATCGACATCGCAAGACCGTAGACCGGACCGAAGAGCATAGCGGCAACAGTCATGACTGCATCCTTCAGGTCGAACGAAAGGAATCCTGCCTTGAAGTGGAAGAGCACGCAGCAGACATAAGCGAGCGCGCAGAATACACCGACAGCAACAATTGTGCGTGTGCGGGTTGAACGGTAAGTAGTTTTTGCCATAAAAATCTCCTTAATATTGGATGAAATGATTTGCGGAGCATCAATATTATGGGAGAAACAAAAAATCCCGACTGAAACAGACGGGAACGACGTCAAAAAACGTCTTGTTTTCTCTCATCCAGACTTTAATGCAAGCATCCAAACAATATGCACTCACTAAATGCATTAAAGTCTGGAGGCAGACATTTAATGCAAGCATCCAAACAATATGCACTCACTAAATGCATAAAGTCCGGAGGCAGACATTTAATGCATCATTATTCACACAGTTGACTATGGAAATAAAATACATTTAACTGTCGGTATGGGAATCACACCCATTCAACCTTTGCAGATGCTCAGGCTCGCAGACTGTACTGCCGGTACGGAATTTCACCTGTCCCCGAAAACTAAGTAAATTAGTTGTCTTATTTATGATACCACATAATTGCCGCTTTGTCAATACCGATATCATAACAAAACAAAAAGGGCAAAGCCGAAGCCATGCCCTTATATTTGTTTCGTAATTACTTACGCTTCGATTTCGATAACAACGCCGGAACCTACTGTTCTACCACCTTCACGGATAGCAAAACGGAGCCCCTTTTCGATAGCAATAGGTGTGATGAGTTCAACCTTCATGTCAACGTTGTCACCGGGACGGCACATTTCAACGCCTTCAGGAAGACCGATTGTACCTGTAACGTCAGTTGTTCTGAAGTAGAACTGAGGTCTGTAACCTGCGAAGAAGGGCTTCTGACGGCCACCTTCTTTTTCTGTAAGAACGTAAACCTGACCTACAAACTTTGTGTGGGGCTGAATGGAACCGGGCTTGCAGAGAACCTGACCACGTTCGATAGCGTTCTTGTCGATACCACGGAGAAGGAGACCAACGTTGTCACCGGCTTCAGCGGAGTCGAGGAGCTTACGGAACATTTCAACGCCTGTGATTGTTGTGGACTTCTTTTCTTCAGCGAGACCAACGATTTCAACAACGTCACCCATCTTAACGATACCACGTTCTACTCTACCAGTAGCAACTGTACCACGACCTGTGATGGAGAATACGTCTTCAACAGGCATAAGGAAGGGTTCGTCAGCCTTACGAGCAGGTGTAGGAATGTATTCGTCAACAGCGTTCATGAGTTCGAGGATGGAAGCGTATTCGGGATCAGCAGCGTTTGTGCTTGCGGATTCGAGAGCGTCACGAGCGGAACCGCGAACGATCGGAATATCGTCACCCGGGAAGTCGTACTCGGAGAGGAGTTCTCTGATTTCCATTTCAACGAGGTCGAGAAGTTCGTCGTCGTCAACGAGGTCGCACTTGTTCATGTAAACAACGATTGCGGGAACGCCAACCTGACGAGCGAGAAGGATGTGTTCACGAGTCTGCTGCATAGGACCGTCGGAAGCAGCAACTACGAGGATAGCGCCGTCCATCTGAGCAGCACCTGTGATCATGTTCTTAACGTAGT
>CAZPPN010000259.1:0-3317 GCA_964588425.1 uncultured Ruminococcus sp.
AGAGCTCTCGAATCCGCTGTCAAGGAACATTTCGGATGCAAAGTTCGTTCCATCGAGCTCAATCTTCCCCAGAGATGCGCTGCTCATCTTACATCTCTCACAGACCTTGAAGAAGCTCAGTGTGCAGGACGTACCGCTGTTCTCTCCGCTGTATCCGGCACATCCGGCTGCATGATCGCTTACATCAGAGAACCCGGTGAAGAATACAAAATCACATTCGAGCCTTCCGATGTTACAAAGATTGCGAACGCTGTCAAGTCCGTTCCGAGAGAATTCATCAATGAAGAAGGCAACAATGTCACACGCGAATGTCTCGAATACATCAAGCCGATGATCGCAGGTGAAGCCAAGTCCGTATTCAAAGATGGACTTCCGGTTCACTTTGTGATTGACTGAGTTTATTGCTAAATAAAAACAACTCCTGTTATATCGTTTTCCGGTACAGCAGGAGTTTTGCTTTTGTGTTATTTGATATTATTCAATTACAGGTGCGTGCCATGTATAGATGTCTTCCATATCATCGTAAGGTGTGCGTGTGAGAGATTCGGGAAGCGGTGTGCCGTTTATATCAGCTTCCATGAAGTCAAAGAGCGCGTAGAACTCAGCCCAGCCGTGGTCATGTCCGCCCTCACGGTACCATGTACAGCATTTGTCCTCGGCGCCGTACATCTTCCATGTTTCCTTGGCTGCTCTCCAGCAGAGATATGATCCGCGCGGATTTGCCCAGATATCGCCGTGTCCGTTTGTTTCAAGATAACATCTCGGCGCGATGAGAGCTTTTATAAAATGCATATCGTGCGGCATTGTTTCTTCTTTTCCGACATACTGCCAGAGTCCCTGCCCCATCCAGTAGTTGATATGCTTCATCATGGATTCGAGCGGTTCGCTGATTTCGTCTTCGTATTCGCCCTTATCCTCTTTCTGCAAAAATCTGTAAGGTCCGCATCCGTGTGTTCCGCTTCCGTTGGGGTTTGTATAACGTACTCGCGTATCGGTAGCGCCTGCAAGAAGTACGGTTTTACCGCCGCGTGAGTGTCCGGAGATCGCGATATGGTCTACATCAACGAAATCAAGCTGGCAGAGTACGTCGATTACTCTGTGATATCCCCACGCCCATGCGGAGATAGCGGTGAACTTTTTATCGGGCCAGATGGCGTTGATTCCGATCTTTCTCTCGGGATCTGCGTAGTCGGGTGCAAGCTCGTTTCTGTTGAACTTTACGACTATGAAGCCCCGTCTGTCAGCTTCCTCGATCACGCGGTCATTGCAGCATTCTTTATATATAGCGTCGCCGGTGAGAAGAACGGGCATTTTCCCCTCTTTATTCGGGATATACGCCATAAAGCAGAACGAGAACGGATGCTCTTTTGTTCCGCAGTGGATTCTGTACGATATTGCTCTGCCTCTGATCACGGGATGGAGATTTTCGAATCTTACTTCATCCGGTTTCGGGGGCATTCCGTCAAATTCAAGTCCGATCGTGTCTTCGATGATTTCCTCGCGGCGTCTCTCCCAATCAGCGAGAGTCTCAACTCTTGTTCCGTCACGGAAAACGTACGGATCGGGGAGCATTCCGAGAACTACGTCTTTTCTCATATTTTACCTCTTTCTGATTTTCCTGAATTATTCAGCGTTATCAAGTCTGACGGTGTAGAGCCATTCGGACTTCATATCGTCGGGATTGATCGGCTGGAATACAAGCTCTGCTCTGCCGCTGTTGTTTCTTACCTCAACCGGTGCATCTTCACATCCGAGGATTGCGGCTTTTATGTTTTCTCTGTACGGAACCTTTTCGAGAATCTTTGTGCCGAATGGATATTTATCGAGGATTGCGTACACATTGCCGTTATTCTTTGTATAGTACACGCCGTCTTCTCCTTCTCTGTCGTACACGGTGCTTGAGTAGATCGCCTCACCATTTACGTCAAGCCAGCGTCCCATCTGGAGAAGTCGTTCTTCCATGATTACGGGAATTGTTCCGTCAGCCGCAGGTCCGATATTGAGCAGAAAGTTTCCGCCTTTGGAGACGAGGTCGCAGAGTGTTATGAGGAGCTCTTTCGGTGTCATGTAGTCTTCTGTCGACTCGATTCTGTTGAAGCCAAATGATTTTCCGATACCGCGGCATTCTTCGAAAGGTTTGCTGAAATCGGTGATCTTCTTTCCGCCGCCCACTTCGCCGTATTCTGTCGTATAGTTTCCGCCGTACTCGCCTCTTGTTTCACTTCCCCAGCGGTCGTTTACCACGATTGTATCCTTGACGGACGACTCATTGAACAGCCACTGCAGGAATTCTGTGGAATGCCACACGCTGCTCGGATGATCCCATTCGCCGTCTGTGAAGAGTGTCCACGGCTGATATTCTTCGATAAGGTGCTTGAGCATCGGAATGAGATGTTCGGTTGCGTATTCCTCGGGGTTCTTCAGATAAAGCGGATGGAACCACTCATAAACAGAATGATACACGCCGAACTTCACGCCTGTGTTTTCCATGCTCTTCTTCAGTTCTGCGAGGAAATCCCTGTGCGGCCCTACATCGACCGAATTCCAGTTATAAGCGTGAGGTGTTTTGTAGAGACAGTATCCGTCATGATGCTTGGACACAAAGTTTATGTATTTCGCGCCGCTCTTTTTGAAGAGGTCAGCCCACTTATCGGCATTAAAAAGTTCCGCCTTGAACATCGGAACAAAGTCTTCGTACCGGAGGTTCTTTCCATATACTCTGTCGTGGAATTCTCTTGCAGGGTGGTTTTCATCTCTGATCTGCTGCATATACCATTCGGCGTACTGTCCGTTCTGTGTATAAGCCGGTACGGAATAGAGTCCCCAGTGAATGAAGATACCGAATTTTGCTTCTCCGAACCATGACGGTACGGGACGGCTGTTTATGGATTCCCATGTGTTTTCGTAGAACATGGTATGTCTCCTTATATTTACTGAATTTGTTTATGATGACATTTTACCCTATGTCAACATTATAACACACTGCCGACTTCATTTCAATATTTTATCCTACAATTTTTATGCAAAATTTACAGCGCCGGTCATTAAATAACGATCAGCGCTGTATTATTAATTTGTTTTTTCCGAGCTTTGCGGCTGAATAATAGTATGATACGGCAAGAATCAGTGTCGCTCCTGCCCATGCGCCCACTTCCGCAAAGAAAATGCCGTTCCGGTATCCCGATATTCCGACAATCAGCGAAACTCCGACACGCATGACAAACTCTATCACTCCCGAGAGCATGGGGATCATTGCGTTACCCATTCCCTGTAATGCTGAACGGTATGCATAGAGCGGGTACAGTATCGGCAGAAAA
>CAZPPN010000260.1:0-3310 GCA_964588425.1 uncultured Ruminococcus sp.
GAATGGAATGAGGATTACGAGGAAGTGGATATCGGTCACAGACATATCTCCCACGCATTCGGACTCTATCCCGCAGCGGAGATCACAAGAAAAACGCCGGATCTTCTTGCCGCAATAGAAAAAACACTTGAAATCAGACTTGCGTGCGGCGGCGGACATACGGGCTGGTCAAGAGCATGGATCATAAACCTTTTCGCTCGACTCAGAAATAAAGAAAAGACCTACGAAAATATCCGCGCTCTTCTGACAAAATCAACACTGCCCAATCTTCTCGACACCCACCCGCCGTTCCAGATTGACGGAAATTTCGGCGGCAGCGCAGGTATAGGAGAGATGGTAATGCAGAGCCACGAAGGATGCATCTCGCTGATTCCCTCGGTACCCGATTTCCTCGACGGATCGTTCAACGGACTCCGTGCGAGAGGCGGTATAACAGTCTCAGCGGAGTGGAAGCGCGGTAAGGTTGAGTCAGTCACACTCACACCCGATAAACCGTGCAGCGTGATTCTGGAGCTTCCCGGACGCGATCCGATCACACTCGATCTTGATAAAACCACAACAATAACAAACGCATAAAAATAACGGAATGATCTGACTCGCAAAATGAGAGGATCATTCCGTTTTTGTTCTATTCATCTTGTTCGGAAACAAGCATTATGTCGTCGTTGTCAATCAGAGCAAAGCAGTCCTCGATACGGCGCTCAGCTTCAGCGGACATCTCGCGGAAGAGATACGGGTCAAGCCGCTCCATTGTTCCTTTGAGATAAGCATCGTAGTTGGATTTGATATTGTTGTGCGGCTTCTTGAAGAAAATACTGTCAGAGATAAACGAACCGATCGAAAGATGAGTTTTCTGACATACAAATCCTTCCTCAGCTTCAAGCAGATTTGTACCGAACATGACAGCCTTATCATTGTGGATTCCGAGAAGACAGAGCGCTGTGGGGAGAACATCGACGTGCCCTCCGGCTGTGCTGATCGTCTTGCTCATTCCGATTCCGGGAACATTGATTATCATAGGTACATTGAATACATCGAAGATCGTGTAGTCTCTGCCGATCATTTCCTTTACTCTGGAAGAAACCGCAATGTCGGTATTGTGAAGCGCGTAGTGGTCACCGTAGATCACGATCATGGAGTTGTCGTAAATACCCATCTCATCAAGATACGATATAAACTCACCGATAGCGCGGTCAGCATAATTGATAGCCTGAAGATAGAGACCGAACAGAGTTCCTTCATCCTCGGGTTTTATCGTGATTTCTCTGTCCTTGAGCGGTATACCGTACGGATAGTGTGACGAAACCGTAATAAGGAATGAGTGGAACGGTTCTTCATAAGATGCCATTATTTCCGCGGACTGACGGAAGAATTCCTTGTCGGATAACCCGATCTCAAACATATCGGTGTTCTCGAAATCTTCAAGGGAGGTGTAGTCATCGAATCCTTGATACGGGTAAGCTGTCTCTCGGTTCCAGAATTCCGCAATGTATCCGTGGAAAACATACGAACCGGTGTATCCGTTGTCCTCAAGAATGAAAGGCAGACCGTAGTATTTGTTTTCCGTGTATTTAACATAACCGGAACTTCTCTCAGGCGCGAAAAGGGAATTGTTTACCGTAAACTCAGCATCAGAAGTATTTCCGCCGCCGATCTGGTAGTAGTAATTGTCGAAATAAAATGAATCGTTTGCTATCAGCTTGTTGAGATTCGGCGTGATCTCCTGACCGTCATAGTAAGCTCCGATTACGAAATTCTGCAGGGCCTCAACCTGGATCACAATCACGTTTCTTCCCTGAGCGAGACCGTAGTATTCACTGTCGGAATAATCCGGAGAGACGTATTTTGATTTGTCTACAACATATTCGTCATTGACCGTGTTGATGGTGTATGCAATATCGTATGTGTGATAGCAGAACAGCTCGTTGATCATGTACTGCAGCTCGAATTCAGGGAAGAAAACCAGAAAACAGGCTGTGAATATCCCGAAAGCAGCAGGGGCAATTGAAAAATGAAGTGCCGGTACTGTGTTTGATGTGAACTTCTCAAAAAATCGTGAGAGCCGCGAACGTGTGATTTTTGTGATTAAGATATCCTTGTTTATTTTATAAATAAGCCAGAGAGGAATATCAATTATGAGAAGTACGTGACGAAGCTCGATAAGATTTTCGATAGTGGCGGATACATCATTAACCTGCCAGAGCATTCCGAGCAGAGCGATTGACGGAAGCTTGGATGCATATTCGTAATAAACGGCATCTATCGCCATGAATATTGATAACGTGAAGTAGACAGAGAAAAGAAATGTTCTCGAACCTCTCGGAAAAATAATCGCAAAGAGCGCGTATGAGAGAGCAAGTATTGCCGTTGAAGCAATCGCAAGCGGGAGAGGGAACTGTGCGAGACTCAGATGTGAATAAAACAGCTTGGTTTTACAGAAAAACAGAGTGGAAACAATTATTAAAAGGACAACATCTGCAGCCGAAATGGATCTTTTTATTTTTGATACAGTTGTCATGTCATATCTTTCATTTATAAGTAAATTTAAGCCACAGTAATGATACTACAAAATGATTTATAATTATTGTGTAAATTGAAAACATTTGTAGAAGTTTTTTGTGTTCGGATGCGGAAATGTGTTTGTCAATACCAATCATTAACGGCAATATACATAAAAATACTGTAATTTTTTGTGATATATTCCGCATTGACTTTAACATGAATATCGTTTATAATATTAACTGTGCCTGTAATTGGCTGGTACAACATATTGTGGACAAAGATCCCCGATATACAATATATAGTATAAGGCGGCTTTTATGATAACGAAAATTATTAAAAGGGACGGGAGAGAAGTACCGTTCAACATTGAAAAAATAGCCAACGCGATATTCCGAGCGGCTCAGGCGGTCGGCGGAAGCGATTATGATGCAGCGATGGCACTTGCATGCGAAGTGTCAGAAAAGGTTGAGGAACACTCCAAACTCACAGGAGAACTTCCTACCGTTGAGGAGATCCAGGATACGGTTGAAACTGTTCTTATCGCTCGCGGTCACTCACGAACCGCAAAGGAATATATAATCTATCGCGCTGAAAGAACGAAGATTCGTGAGATGAATATGGGACTCATGAAAACATATGAAGATCTCACATTCAAGAGTTCCGATGAAAACGATATCAAGCGTGAAAACGCAAATATCGACGGTGATACGGCAATGGGTACAATGCTCAAGTACGGTTCCGAAGGAGCGAAAAAATTCTATGAACTGTTCGTACTTGATCCCAAGCATTCAAAAGCGCATAAGGATGG
>CAZPPN010000261.1:0-3306 GCA_964588425.1 uncultured Ruminococcus sp.
ATTTGCCGTACTTGACATTGTTTTCGCGGCAGAATTCTTCGAAGCTCTCGTCCGCAAAGGCTGTCTTTATCAGACGAGAAAGTTCGCGGAGTTCACGCGCTGTTACCTCAGGGTCGAGAATGTAGAACACGATCTCAGAATTGTCAGTTGTATATTCCGCTGCGGAAATATCGAGATCACGGTAGTCACCCCTGCGGTAGAATGCTTTCATCTTCTCACTGTTCCATTCATCGAGTTCTTCGCAGATTTTCTCGAGAATTATATCGTTCATGATCGCAGGTACAGCGCCTTCGGGAATATTTGCAACACCGTCGATATTCAGATAAGATTCGTAGTACTCGGGTTCATATACTCCGATATTTTCGCCGGACTGATGATAAATATATCCCTGATTGCTTATCACAGGATCGTCAGCATTGATCCTTCCGCTGAAATAGGATGTCACACAAGCGTAAGATTCACCTGCGACACCTGCGATAAACGGGTCTGCCGTACTGCCGCTTTGATATGTCTCACCCTCGGGAAGATTCAGCGTATATGTGATGTCCGCATCAGTATGGCAGCTGTCGACGTATTCAGCTTTTCCGGCAACCCCTCCGATGCTGTTGTCGGCAGAAAATGTATTGTTGATGACCGTTACCGCAAAATTCTCTGTATAGCATCCGGCAATAAAGTCAACACATCCGGCAATAGCACCGACATGGAGTGTGGTTGTTCTGTCCTTTGTTACGGTTATCGAGCCGTTTACGAGTCCGAGATTCTTGATGATTCCGCCTTTCATATAGCTTTCAAGCAGCTCGCCTTCATTTCTGATGACCGCGGTATCGAGAACACCGTCACCGTTGATATCCATATCAACTTCCTCAACGGTTTCCTCAGCATAGATTTCCTCCGATCTTCTCTGCACTCTGCCGAAAAGTCCTACTGCCACTCTGTTATATGACGGTGCCCCGTTATCGAGGTAGTCTTTTACATCTACATCAATCACAAGATTCTCGATCACATATCCGTTTCCGTTGAAGATTCCTCTGAACGGAGCGTTATATGATCCGATAGGTTTGAATCCATCCTCGAAAACGCCGCCCTCCGCGTAGTCTTCATCTGTTATTACGATATCGTTCATCAGAATGTAGTTCCCGTTAAGATCGCCGCGTATGTTGTCAAGGTCATCGGCTGTGTAGATTCCGATGTATCCCTCCGGCACCTCCGTAAGCTGAGCCGCGCTGTCGTCTCTCAGGAATGTCATATTGATGTATTCCGCAATTCTCGGTCCTGCGGCACATACGAAAACCGTAAGAGCCACCATTGCCGCGCAAAGAATTACAGTACGCGAGATTCGATTTTTACCTTTGATTTTTGTCATGATTTTATCCTCCTGAAGCAGTTTCCGCACGTTAATTTCCATATCTTCACTGTAATCGATGGGAGTATCATCCTCAAACGTGCGTTTTACATATTCTGCGGATGATTCCCGTATTCTTCTGTCAAGATCTTTCAAAATTACACGTCTCCTTTCTCATGTTTTTTAAGCCATGCTCTCGCTCTTGAGAAACGTGTGCGCACTGTTCCGTTTTCAAGATTCAAAACCTCCGCGATCTCGCCGATACTCATATCATATCTCATTCTCAGAAGAATCACATCCCTGTACGACGGCGGCATCGTTTCTATCAGCGTAATCAGCCGATCCCGATTATCCTGCCCCACGATTATTTCCTCCGGGGTAAGTGACGCGTCAATTTCCTCGGGCAGCTCATCCATCGGATACGGATTCTTTCTGTTGCGGTTGTAGATATCTATCGCGGTGTTTCGTACATATATAACTGCCAGAGCACGCATATCGTTACATCCGAGACCGCGGAATTTTTCTTCTCCGCGAACGATCCGTAACATGGCTTCCATTACTGCATCTTCGCTGTCATCACGGTTACCGAGTACCGAATATGCTTCTTTATACATCAGTCCCCTCGCGCAGTCCCACACCAGTTCGGCAGGTCGTTTTTCCTCCACACTATCACCTCCGTTTGATATACATAACCGCACAAATGTAGAAATGTTACATCACATATAAATTTTATCAAAAAAATTACTGCCGCACAATAGCCGTACAGCAGTAATTTCACTTTATTCTGTTTATTTCGCAATATCAGCGTAATAGCCGCGGAATCTCTTTGCTCTGATGAAAGGTTTCCCGTTCGATTTTTTGATCTTATCGTTGATATGATTTATATGAACGGATATCTTATTGGAAACGATTTCACGTCCGAGCTTTCTGTTATCGTAACAGAATTTCGCTATTTTCTCATGAGGAAAGAATTTTCCCGTTCCCGCAAACGCTGTGAGATATTTGAAAATCATGTACTCACTCGATGTCAGCACAAAGCGCTTGCCGTACAATTCCACGAAATACTTCGAGAAGAAAATATTGTTCTTCGGATCAACCACTCCGAAAGCGAATCTTCTCTTCTGCGTTATACCGGCATCCTTGTAAAGATACTTTCTGATCTCATCAATCAGTATTTCTTCATCGACTGCGTTCACGGCATTCAGCGCGGAATTGACAAAACCTTTTCCGAGAACTGCCACAAATATTGCGTCATACGGTGTTCGGCGGACATCGTCGAATCGGTCGTAGAATGTGATAATAAGTTTCAGCGGAAGATATTCTGAAATTTCCGAAATCTTCGATACGGCGCACGGACATCCGAGTTCAAGTATCTTTTCTCTCAAGCGAAGAGCGCGGTCCGATATTTCGGAATCACACACCAGAACCATGATTAAACGGAATGTACTCCGAGCTTGGGATCAGCTGCGTCTGCGTCGAGACCGTACTTCTTAGCCTTGCGGTATTCGAAGAACTTTTCTGCAACCTGTTCAAAGAGTGCGTAGGAGAGAACGTCTTCATCCTGTTCTGCCCACGGCTTTACCTTTTCACGGAGAGAGTCAAGTTCTGGAGCGATCTTATCTGCGGGACGGCAGGTGATGGGTGTTTCGTCACCGATGATCTTCTTGATGAATTCGGGCTTGATCGGTGCGGGAGCCTGACCGTAGTCACCGCGGATCATACCCTTGAATTCCTTGGAAACGAGCTTATATCTTTCGCCGGCGATTACGTTGAGAACAGCCTGTGTACCCACGATCTGGGATGTGGGTGTTACAAGAGGAGCATAACCTGCGTCTTCACGTACCCTCGGAACTTCTGCGAGAACCTCGGGAAGCTTTTCGCTCTTGCCCTGCTGCTTGAGCTGGGAAACGAGGTTGGAGAGCATGCCGCCCGGTACCTGATAAAGCAGGGTGTTTGTGTCTACG
>CAZPPN010000262.1:0-3301 GCA_964588425.1 uncultured Ruminococcus sp.
ATCCGTAATCTGTACCTACGCAGTACGAGTTGATATAGTTGCGGTAAGGAAGCTGAGCAAAAATACCGCCTTCATCGGGTACGTTATACCATGTTCCGTCAAGGTCTGTGGGGCAGACATTGATGTAGCCTGCGTAGCTGTCCTCACCAAGTTCGCGGTAGGATACATCGTGATCTCCTGCCTCAACCGTAGAGTAATCATAGTTGAGCGTGAAGCAGACAGCATCCTGGTCCCAAGTCGCATCTTTTTCTTCGGCAAAGGGAGTGCGGTCTGTAACCTTTGCGTAGAAGTAAAGGTACTCGTCATCCCACATGGAGTAAACCTTGGCTTCAGAGTTTTCCTCGCCGAGGTTTACGTATGTAGGTGCGGCAACGAAAATCTCTTCGGCATTCGCCCAGCCTTCGTCCATGACACCGTCAATACCGATGCCACCGTCGATGCTTACGGGAGTGCCGTATACCGCTGTTGTTACACGTTCGGGATATTCGCCGAGTTCAAGTGTGCCGAAGCAGGCAGGACAAGTCCATGCTTCATTATGACCGTGACCCCACATTGCAGATCCCACGCGTCCGCTGTCTTCTGTATTGGCTTCGTTGATCTGAACTTCAAAGCCGTACTTGACTCCGGGTTCGCTGTCTCTGGAGATGGGAATTCTGATTTCCACATTATAACCGTCGTCGGTCATCGTGCAGCAGGATTCGATAAACTGAGCAATTCTTGTATTAACGCCGAAATATGTATCGCCATCGGCTTCGAAATAGTCGCCCTCGACAGCAGGAACTGTGATATATCCGGCATAGCTGTTGCCGCCGAGTTCGCGGTATGATACATCGTGATCGCCTGCTTCTACTGTAGAGTAATCAAAGTTCAGCAGGAAGCTGATTGCATCCTGATCCCAGCTTGCTCTATCAAGACTTGCGTTTACGCTGCTGTCTTTTACCTCAGCAAAAACATAAAGGTAAGCCGGAGAGTACATCGTCCAGACCTGTGCTGTCGGATTTTCTTCTCCTGCATCATTAAAGAGTGATGCCGAGATGTCAATCACCTCTGCTTTGTCCCATGCGGACTCTCTGACGCCGTCAATCGCATCGGGTGCGTAGAACACAGCCGTGGTTGAAAGGTCGGATTCAACCTCGGGTTCGTTTACGTCGGGATCGTCAGTTCCATCGGATTCGGTCTTCTCACCGAGGATGAGTGTGCCGAAGCAGCAGGGGCAAGCCCAAGATTTAGCATCGTGCCAAGCCATCTGACCCGATCTTGTGCCGAGACCTACGCTCATATTAACTACGATATCGTAGCCGAGCATATCGCCTGCGCTGAATTCAGCATAGAGAGAAAGCGGAATTTTGATTTCGATATCATATCCGTAATCTGTACCTATGCAGTATGAGCTGATCTCATCGCTGTAACGGGTCAGCCCGAAAATACCGCCGCTGTCAGGTGCACAGTAATCGCTTCCGTCAAGATCTACCGGAGGAACATTGATGTAGCCTGCATAGCTGTCCTCACCGAGGTTACGGTAGGATTTTTCGTGGTTATTTTTGTTTTCAACCGTAGAGTAGTCGTAGTTGAGCATGAAGCCGACAGAGTCCTGATCCCATGCCGAATCTTTTATTTCACCATCGGGAGTTTTATCTATAACCTTCGCATAGAAGTAAAGATAGTCGTCATCCCACATGGAGTAAACCGTCGTATCGGAGTTTTCTTCTCCGAGGTCAACTATTGTAACTTTATCTGCCTTAATCATTTCGGCATTGTCCCATGCGCTGTCCATGAAGCCGTCGATAGCATTGGGAGTACCGTAGATCGCTGTTGTCACGTACTCGGAATATTCGCCGAGTTCAAGTGTACCGAAGCAGGCGGGGCAAGTCCATGCTTCATTATGACCGTCGCCCCACATTGTGGAACCTACGCGTCCGCTGTCTGTGGTATTGGCTTCGTTGATCTGAACCTCAAAGCCGTACTTTGCACCGGGTACGTTCTGAGAGAGTGTGGGAATTTTGATTTCCACATGATAGCCGCTCTCCGTCATAACGCAGTAGGATTGAATCTTGCTGTTGAGCTCTTCTGAATAGCCGTAAAGCGATTCGGAATCAGCTTCGAAATAGTCACCCTCGACAGCAGGAACTGTGACATATCCTGCGTAGCTGTCCTCGCCAAGTTCTCGGTATGATACTTCGTGGTCATCAGCTTCTACTGTGGAATAGTCATAGTTAAACAGGAAGCTGATTGCATCCTGATCCCAGCTTGCTTTATCAAGGCTTGCGTTTACACTGCTGTCTGTGACCTCAGCGAAAACGTAAATGTAATTCGGGGAATACATCGTCCACACCTGTGCAGTCGGATTTTCTTCTCCTGCATCATTAAAGAGTGATGCCGAGATGTCGATCACCTCTGCGTTGTCCCATGCGGACTCTCTGACGCCGTCAATCGCATCGGGTGCACCGAACTCTGCCGTGGCTGACAGGTCGGATACGTTCGCATCAGTTTCCGTTACTTCCGGGCCTGTTTCTCCCGACTCAGTCATACCGTCATTGGCATATACAATGTATGGTACAAGATTGAACAGCATACATACTGCAAGACAGTACGCAAGTACTTTGCGAATCATTATTATGTCCTCCTAAAAATGGATTGATTGAATGTGTCTCTGCTCGGAACACATATATACAGATATATTATACACACATGATCGGCAATCCTGTAATCCGGATTTTACACATTCAGGGAGGTTATTTCAGTCTCAGTTCTGTCATGAGATTATTCATCACATCTGACTCTGCATGTGGAATTGACTGAATATATCTCAGTTTATTGAATGCTCTTCCGGTATGTCCGCGCAGGATAATTCTGCACCATCTGTAAACTTCTATGACCGGAGTCAGCCAGCGATGTTTATTCAGTATCGGATAGTGCAATTTTTTATCATCATACGGAAGAAAAATCTTGGAAAGAGCATATCTCATCTTCCCTCCTTTTTTTCGCTACTGAACAAGAATGTTGTTCGCCTGGCTTCCGTAAACACCGCCGCGCAGAACATAATCCTCCATCTGAAAGGTTACAGAATCATGTTCTTCACCATCAAACCATACCCTGCTTAATTTCAGAGCCGCTTTCGCAAATCTCAGCAGATCCACCTGTTCCAAGAGTTCATTACGGGCGAAACAATCAGTACATACTCTTTTATCCAATATCCAAAGGTCTATAAATGATCTGATACCGCATCCTCCATGAACAAAATGCTTCGCCATGTGAGCAATATGATAGAAATATAGCATTTCAGATGACATCTCGTTCCAGT
>CAZPPN010000263.1:0-3264 GCA_964588425.1 uncultured Ruminococcus sp.
TCCCGGCACATCCATTCCGAAGGTTTACGAGATCACTCTTGACGAAGTCAGCAAGGTTATCGGCACAGCAAAGGAAGAGACCGCGAAATATGCTGACGGCATGACAAACAAGGCTGAAGGCAAGCTCTCGCTTTACAACCAGCTCTCATTTGAAAGAAATGATATTGCTGTTCTTGACGGTGAATACGGCTTCGCAGGCAAGGTTTACCAGGTTTACACAGACTTTGACGGAAATCGCAAGACTGCAGTAAAGACTGTTATCCCCGCTATGTCCGCTGTAACTCTCGATATCTGCGAGCCTGCTGAAATGAACAGTGTATTCTCTGCTGACGGCAATGTTCTTACAACACCGTTCTACAAGGTTACATTCGACGACAACGGTTATATTGCATCACTTTACGATATTCAGGCAGACCGCGAAATCAGAAACGATGACGGTGCGGCTCTCGGTACGCTCTGGACAGGCGAAGATATGCCAAACGACTGGGACAACTGGGATATTGACGACGATATTTTCCGCAAGCTCCAGCCGATCACAAAGCTCGTTTCCCGTGAAGTTGTATCTGACGGCGCTGTTGAATACAGAATCCGCTCCGAATACACATTCGGCAGAAAGTCCTCTGTTATCGTTGACACAGTATTCTATGCAGGACACCGCCGCGTTGATTTCGAAGTCAAGGTTGACTGGAAAGAACGCCACGCTCTCCTCAAGGCAGGATTCGATGTTGCGATCCGTTCCGCGACTGTCAAGAACGAGATACAGTTCGGTCACATCGACCGTCCCACAACACGCAACAATTCTCTTGAACAGGCTAAATTCGAGATCTGCAACCACAAGTGGTCCGATCTTTCCGAGACTCACTACGGTGTCGCTATTCTCAACGACTGCAAGTATGCGCTCTCGGTTGAAGGAAGCAATATGATGCTCACACTCCACAAGGGCGGATGCCGTCCCGATCCGTTCACTGACATCGGTGTTCACACAATGACATATTCCCTCCTCCCGCACATCGGTCAGTTTGACGCGAAGACTGTTATTCATCCTGCATACGAGCTCAATTACAAGGCTATTCCCGTTTACGGTGAACTCAACGCTCCCGCACTCTTCACGATCTCCACCCCCGGCATCATCTGCGAAACTGTCAAGTCCGCTGAGGATATTCCCGGTGCATATGTTATCCGTCTCTATGAATCCGAACGCAATCATGCGAACTGCAAGATCAAGTTCAACGGTGCGAAGAAGGTATGGGCGGCAAATATGCTTGAAGAAAAGGCTGAAGAAATCGAACTCAACGGTGACACAGTTTCCGTAAAGTTCAATCCGTTCGAGATCAAGACTATTATTATTGAAAGATAATTATGAAATACAAAACTGAACTTCACTGTCACAGCCGTGATGGAAGCGGATGCTCATCAGAATCTGCCGAGGGTATCGTCAAAAAATACCTCGATCACGGATATTCAACCGTACTCTTGACAAATCACTTCGGTCCTTCGCAGATTACTGACTCGATTGATGACTGGAAAAATCAGATTGCCTCAAAATATTCTGCGTATGATAAGTTGGTTTCTGCTGCCGACGGTAAGCTGAACATTCTGATGGGACTTGAGTTCAGATGCCGCGACAACAACAACGATTACCTCGGATTCGGGTTCACACGGGAATATCTTGAGGAGCTTGATCCGGAGTGCATGAAATCGATCCGTGTGTTTTCGGAAAAAGTGCGGTCAGACGGGATCTTCTTGGTACAGGCTCATCCCTTCAGATACGGTATGGTAGTAACAAATCCGGCTTATCTTGACGGTATTGAAGTTTTCAACGGTCATTCCGGACATCAGAGCAACAATCCGCTCGCGGAAAAGCTGGCTGAACTTTACGGAAAGATCAAAACTTCGGGAACTGATCATCACGATCCGCATCACATCCCTTGCGGTGGAATATTGACTGACAATATTATTACAAGCGAAGCAGAGCTTATAACTGCACTAAGATCAGGTAATTATGAACTGATAAGACAGGTATAACAAAAACAAGAAAACTCTGAAATCCGTTTTGGAAATCAGAGTTTTTTGTTGTTTATTTGATTCAGATTCTTTCGGCAACAGCTTCGAGGAATGCTCTTGTGCTGACCTTCTTCTTATTCTCGAGCTTGGAGAGGAGGCAGAGGTCGCCTGTCATGATACCTTCTTCAATTGTCTTGATGGATGCCTTTTCGAGTCTGTCGGCAAAGTCAACGAGATCGTCAAGTCCGTCGAGTTCACCGCGTTTTCTGAGTGCGCCTGTCCACGCGAAGATTGTAGCAACGCTGTTTGTGGAAGTTTCTTCGCCGGCGAGGTGCTTGTAATAATGGCGCTGAACTGTACCGTGAGCAGCTTCGTATTCGTAATTTCCGTCGGGGGATACGAGTACGGATGTCATCATGGCAAGGCTGCCGTAAGCAGTTGCAACCATATCGCTCATTACGTCGCCGTCGTAGTTCTTGCACGCCCAGATGTATCCGCCTTCGCTTCTGATTACTCTTGCAACTGCGTCGTCGATAAGTGTGTAGAAATATTCGATGCCGTTTTCTTCGAACTTTGCTTTGTATTCGTTTTCGTAGATTTCAGCCCAGATATCCTTGAAGTGGTGGTCGTATGTCTTTGAAATTGTATCCTTGGATGCGAACCAGAGATCCTGCTTCATATCGAGTGCGTAATTGAAAGAGCTGCGTGCAAAGCTTGCGATGGATGCATCTACGTTATGTACACCCTGGATGATACCTGCGGATTCACCGAAATTATGAATGAGTGAACGTGTTTCGTTTCCGTTTGCGTCTGTGCATACAAGTTCGCACTTGGAGTTTGCCGGAACTGCCATTTCGGTATTCTTATAGATATCTCCGTATGCGTGACGTGCGATAGTGATAGGCTTTGTCCATGTGGGGATATAGGGTGTGATACCCTTTACGATGATAGGTGTACGGAAAACTGTACCGTCGAGGATCGCGCGAATTGTACCGTTGGGGGACTTCCACATTTCCTTGAGGTTATATTCCTTCACTCTTGCTGCGTTAGGTGTGATTGTAGCGCATTTTACAGCAACGCCGTATTTTTTAGTTGCGTTAGCGGAATCTATTGTTACCTGGTCGTTTGGTTCGTTTCTGTATTCGAGACCGAGGTCATAGTATTCTGTTTTGAGATCAACATAAGGTTCTATAAGTAATTCTTTGATCCACTGCCAGATAACTCTGGTCATTTCGTCCCCGTCCATCTCGACGAGGGGAG